>JANMLE010000867.1:0-2273 GCA_031372385.1 Planctomycetota bacterium
TTGGCGATCTTCGACGGGAGCTTCCGGTTGATGAACGTGTCCTGCCGGTTCTTGCGCCAGCCGTGGACCAGGTCGTAGCCTTCATCGAGTTTCGCGAGCATCATCGGGATGTCGGTCGGATCGTTCTGCAGGTCGCCATCCAGCAGCACGAGGTTTTCCATGCTGGCCGCCTGCATGCCGGCCTGCATCGCCGCCGTCTGGCCGTAATTCTTGCGGAACTCGATCACCTTCACGTGCGGGTCGCGCTGCGCGAGGTCTTCGAGCGCCGCGGTCGATCCATCCCTTGAACCGTCATTGACTAGGACCAATTCATACGGCTGATCCATCTGCTGCATCACCTGAGTGATGGCAGTGTGGAGCAGGGGAATGTTCTCGACTTCATTAAAAATGGGAACGACAACAGACACGCTCATGTTGGCTTCCAAGCGGGAGAAATTGAGTCGACTGATTGTGTGATCGGAGAGATGAGGCGAAAGTTTGTCAGAAAGACAGAATCGCGTCCAGACGGGTTCCGACACGATCTTTCGGCGCTGGTCTGATTGATTCAGCACCTCAGGGGCGGCACATGAATATGCCTCACGCGGCCGAACGTGGGTCGTTTAACCGCGTGGGCATCGCCCCGCGCGTGAGCGGTGATTCACGCTCAAAACACGCGGGGCGATGCCCACGCAGTGAAACGAAAACATCTCATTCATGCCCGCGAGCAGTAGAGCCGCAGGGTGCTAGCCCCGGTTCGGAACGGCGACCCGAACACGGCTCGGCTTGGCCTCGTAACCGAAAGCGGCGTTGCGACGCAGACGTCGGGAATGACAGAGGCATCAGTGGATCGATCGCGATATGCTCTCGCGTGCCGGCTGCGGAGTCCCGCGGCATTTCCACCAGCGGGTGGAATCGATTCACGCGATCATTGGGATTGGCACAAGGGAGATTCTCATGCGTCATTTGT
The DNA here is from genome assembly GCA_031372385.1 of Planctomycetota bacterium. Lineage (GTDB taxonomy): Bacteria > Planctomycetota > Planctomycetia > Planctomycetales > Planctomycetaceae > Schlesneria. The sequence continues at coordinate 947 of JANMLE010000867.1, forward strand.
TGACCCGGCATCGATTGGCAAGCGTGGCGATCCTTGCGGCGATGCTGCCTGGGGTTGTTCGGGCGGATGTTGACTCCGGTCCCAACGTCGGAACGGCGGTCTCGGCGCTGAAGGTGTTCATCGTCACGGGCGACCGGGCCGGCAAGGAGTTGGACTATGCGGCCGACCGGGGTGCGAAGCCGACGGTGTACGTGTTCGTCCCGCACGAGAAATTCGACCGTCCGATCGCCCGGTTCCTGCGTGAGCTGGAGAAGTCGGTGAAGGAGGCGGGCGACGACGTCACGATGGTGACGGTGTTCCTGACCAACGACGAAGCGAAGACGAAGGAGCATTTGCCAAAAATCCAGATGTCGTTGCAGTTCACCGCCAACGCGATGGCCGTGTTCCCCAGCGCCAAGAACGGCCCCGAGGGTTGGGCGGTCAACACGGACGCCCACCTGACGGCGATTGTCGTGCAATCCGGCAAGGTGGCGGCAAAGTTTGGCTACCGATCCGTCAACGAAACCGCGGTTCCCGAGGTCGCAACGGCATTGAAAAAAGCGATCGGGAAATGAACGGGCGGGCGGCGCGAGGGTCTGCCTCAGAACTGGGGTCGGGCGTTCAAATTTCAAAATTGGACGAGCACCGGGTGAGATCACGGACGATGGCTTGACGTCCAATTTTGAAATTTGAACGCCCGACCCCGCGCTGAAATGCCGCTTCAACGCGACAACGGGCCGCGCTACTGGCCGCCTGTCTTCGTGTCTGTTTTTGGCTCGGCGGGTTTCGCGTCCGGCGACTTGGTGGCATCGACCAGCACGGTGCGTTTCGCGAGGTCGTAGCTCGACTCGGCGGGCAGCGCGACGTAGTCCGGCTGATCGGCCGGCACGGGCCGTTGGCGATCATAGAAGAAGACCCGTCCCTGGCCGATCACTTCGGCCTTCGACTTCTGCACGACAATTGCCGTCGATTCGTCCAAGCCAATGCCCAACAGTTGCGGATGCCGGCTCATCAGTTGGGTCATGTCCTTTTGACGCCCCCGCTGGGAAAAGTGCTGGTCAATCGCGACGCCGCCGATGAATCCCAAGCCGCCGCGTTCGTAGCCGGGTGCCATGATGCTGGTGTTGCCGATCGGTGTGGCCCTAGCCAGATAACGCGCCTGGATCGATGCCCCGGCAGACGATCCTCCGATCACGCCGCCGCGGTGCAGGACTTCCTTCATCAACTGTTGAGCCTTGGTTCCGTAATACGAATCGGCCAGATTCCATTGCCGCCCGCCGCCAAACCAGATTCCGGTCGCGTCCTTCAGGGGTGCCAGGAATTCGTCGTCGGTATTGGCCCGCCGCCG
>JANMLE010001586.1:0-4288 GCA_031372385.1 Planctomycetota bacterium
GCGGATCGGATGCCGCATCTCGCGGTCGACCCGCAGCATCTGATGCGGATGCCGGTGCTGGGCACGGCCCATGAAGCGAACCTTGCAGGTCGTCGGCCGATCGTCATCGGGGATCAGCGCGGAGCAATCGACCCCCGCGCGCGAAAGTTCTTCGGCCACCAGTCGTCCGTCGGGATCGGCACCGACCACTCCGGCCAGCGTGACCTCGGCATCCAGTCCGCGCAGCATGTTGGCGACATTGGCCGCGCCCCCCAGCCGTGTCTCCTGCCGGTCTTCGCGCAGCAGGATGACAGGCGCTTCCTGACTGATCCGTTCAGCATCGCCCCAGACGTACCGGTCGAGGATCAGATCGCCGATCACAAGAATTCGCGGCGTGCCGAGCCGCTCCATTTCGTCGATGAGTTCGTAAGACATCGCCTTCGCCGCCCCCGGCCCGCCCCAAGCGGTTCCTTCGAGTGTTCGCCCCAATCCACCCAGCGCCGAGACGTTCTGCCCGGCGGGGCGGAATGATCGTCGGGGAGGGAAGTTGAGTCAATGCGTGTTCCGCCACCATGACCGGCCTGCCGTGCGTCGATGAGACGATCAGTGTGTGGGCCCACGTCGATCACTCACTCAGTCGTGAGATTGGCGGCGTACTTTTCGAAGTCCTTCAGGGATGCCTCTTCCTCGGCACGGGCGGCGGAGATCTGCGGGCGCAGCTTTTCCAGGGCGTCTTCGGAAGCCGCCAGTTTCTGGACGAAGCGCTGGTGCAGCGGATCGTTCTCGTTGAGTGTTTTCAGATTCTCGCGGAGCCGCGCCTGTTCCGTGGCCGCGTCCTGGATCGACTTTTCGATGGCGTTCCGCTTCGCACTCAAGTCGCTCAGGGCGGTCTTGCGGCGCAAGAGTTCCTGAAGTGCGTTGCGCACGGGGACCGAGGTTTGGTCCAAGCGGATGTACAGGTTGATCTGCTCGGAGTCGAGAGTGTGCAGGACAATCCGTTCTTCGACATCTTTTGTCTCGGTCACCGTCACAGTGGCTGGCATTCCAGGTTCAGCGATCACGGTAAAGCGATAAAGATCGCGCGTCCTTTCCGCAGGCTGCGGCTTGACGTTCGGCCACGCGGGTTCGATCTGCTGTTCGAGCAGCATCGACTTCTCGTGCGACCCGGAGTTCTTGACGAGGTACTGAGACTTTCGTGTCGCCAGACTTTTCGTAATCAGGCAAACGCTGTGAATGCTCAATCCGACGAGAACTTTTTCTTCGGGCACGGTGGACGCGACCACTTCGGTGTCGAGATCCAGCGCGTAGCTGATGAGTCGTGTGGAGCCGGGCGGGATGTCGGTAATCTGTGCGTCTCCGGCGTATTCATCGTCTTCGAAGACCGTGATCGGGCCCTGCTGCAGATGAAGCTCCGTCGAGTTCTTCAGTCGCAGTCCGGCCAACGGGTGTTTCGCATGCACGCTGCGATTGAAGATGTAAACCTTGTCCCCTTTGACCGGTTCATAAACGATCGGCAGCATCGCCGACTCGTTGCGGCGCAGAGTCACCGGTGTCTTGATGACGTACCGGAACGACTCCCCGACATCGTCGGCGTTGGCCGCTGAGGCGACGCCCTGGGCCAGATCCATTGGAGACTTTTTGTCGGGGGAACCCGACACAAGACCGGGGGCCATTCCGGGAACTGCCGGACCACCTCCAAAGAATCCCATGCCCCCACCCATGCCGCCCATGCCGCCTCCCCCGAAACCCATGCTGCCTCCGGCCGACCGTCTGGGATTGCTTGCGACGGCGTTGGCCGGCTGACCGGCCGCGCGGAACTCGTCTTCGCGGGCGACCAGATCCTGGTTGTAAAGCCGCGGCCCGACGGACGAGTGCATTTCCAGTTCAGCGGTCGGGCGCGCGGCGAACAGCGGCTGGTAGAGATCCATCCGAAACGAAATCGGCCGGCCGCTCATCAGCGTCAGGTCAACGTCGGTCCAGTCCTGCGCGGTCGTGTTTTCGACGATCGCCCAGCCCTGTAGAAACGGTGGCTTGTCCTTGGCGAGCACGAGTCGATAACTGGTCTTCCAGACAGGCGACTCCTGCACGTAGCCGACACTGACCTCGCGCAGTCGCTCGCCGCGGAAGTCGAGCCGGACCAGTTTCCGATCCTGCTTGCGCGACTCGCCGAGCAGATCCAGCGCCTGCTGAAACTCGCGGTCGGTTTTCTCATCCAGGAACTTTGTCAGCGTGATCGAATCGACCGTCACGGAGCGCAATCCCGCTTCGGTCCTGAGGAGCACGAAGTCGGATTCGATGACCTGCTGATCGCGTCCGAACATCCGGCGGCGTTCGACTCCGGCGACTGTCCCCACGATCGGTTTGGCATCGCTGGCGACGGACAGTTCGACCTTCTGACCGCGCAGTTGTTGAAAGATCTGCGCGAGCGACGGATTCCGGGTCACATCGATCGCCAGCGTCTTCAACGTGTGCGAGATCGGCTCGGGCGAACCGTAATTGACGGCGGTCACGCGCCCGCCTCCCCGGTCCTGCACGACCAGGCTCTTGAGCAGGTCGTTGATGTCATCAACCTTGACGGGGAATTCCACGTGCCGATTCCCTTCAATCTTCCCGACGTGCTCGAAGTAGCCGATGCCGGAGTTCAGCATGACCACCCGCTTGAGAGGCAGCGGCTGGTTGACGTCCGCCGCGTGGCACGCGGTCACGGCCATCAACAGCCACCCACACGGGACAGCAACGGAAAGCAGCAAGCGGCGCGAACGGATGCGGTTCATGCGGATGATCCTGGCGAAATGTGCAGTGGAAGTGGCGGCCCGTGAAGATCGCTTCTTGTGGGCTGGTGTCGGACCGGGTTATCGTGGGTCGGCGTTGCATGCTATCCCGGAGAACCGACCCATGACCACTCGCATCTTGCTCACCTGCGGAATTCTTGCCGGGGGAATCGTGTATGCCGTTGTCGCCGCCGACCCGCCGTCCGTGGGCTTGGATGCCTGCGACGCCGGGATCACCCGGGATTCTGCAAACCGCATTGAACAGGCACTCCAAGAGAGGTCCGACTGCAGCTTCAAAGACAACCCGCTTGAGGAATGCATGGAATTCCTCGCGAACGCTCATGGCATTCCGATCTGGCTCGACAAGCAGGCGCTGCAGGACGAAGGGATCACGACCGATCAGCAAACCACTCTGGTCATGTCCGGGATCACGCTGCAGACCGTACTTCTCCTGATCCTGGAGCCAATTGGGCTGACTCACATCACCGAGGATGGAGTGCTCAAGATCACGACTCTGGCAAAGGCTGACGAGAAGATGTCGACGCGCGTCTATCCGGTGGCTGACCTCGTGGATTCAGGGGCATCGCTGCGGGACTACGATACGTTGATCACCCTGATCGAGAACAATTCATCGGGCAAGTGGATGGCGATCGACCAGGAAGGTGGTGCCGTAGATCCGTTCCCCAATGCGCGTTCTGTGTTAATTCGCCAGACGAAACATGTGCATCGCGAGATCGAATGTCTGTTGGCCGCATTGCGAAAGGCGAAGCGGCTGCAGCGGATCTCCTCCATCCCGGTCAACGCCGATGAGCCCGACTTTCTGAATCCGGTCGAGCCTTCCCCGGCGGAACCACGCGCACGGATCAGGACTCAGCGTGCGACACAGACCTGGCAGCGCCCGCGGGTCTATTCCGCCGAGTGAACCAACTTTCGCAATCAATCGATGGGCGATTGAAGATGGACAGGCGGCATGCCGCGTTCGCCGCGCGAACTCTTTCTCACCGCGGCCGGATCTCCGCTCCGGTTTGATTCCGGAGCAGTTCGAGATTCTTTTCGAAGTGCTGCTGGCTGAAGCCCTGCCAGACGACGATTTCGCGGCCCTTGGCGGTTTCCAGCCAGAGTTCGTACGGGCCGCCAATGGCCGGGATCAGGAAGTCGAAGAGATACCCGAAGAAGTATTGGACCGGACCGAACAGCACGAAGGTCCACACCCCCGGTTCCGATCCGCCGTACTTGGTGCCGATCGACATCACCGCGGCCAGCCGGCACTTCTGCCGTCGCACCGGCACGAACCCCAGATACAGCGTCGTCGTCATCCAGTCTCCGCGAATGCACGAGAGACGATACGTGCCGGACAGCATCAACGGCATGAAGCACGCCAGCACCCGCCAGACCATCCCCAGCCGCGGCGCCAGCACGACCGGAAGCAGCAAGACGATCAACAGCGGAATGCGTATCCGCAGGTCGACCGGTGGTGTCAGTTGGTGATCCATCGGCAATCAGTTGCTGCTCAAGAGGGTGATGACGAAAGGCGTGAC
>JANMLE010001606.1:0-10124 GCA_031372385.1 Planctomycetota bacterium
TGAAGCTCCCCAACCCGTTCGGTCTGTACGACGTGCATGGAAATATTTGGGAATGGTGTCACGACTTATTCAATCGTGAGACCTACGCCAAGAGTTCGCCGCGCGATCCGATCGGCGGCACATTGACCAACACCGACCGAGTGAACCGTGGCGGCTACTGGACCTACGCCGCTTCCTACTGCCGCAGCGCGTATCGCGGCAGCAGTGCGCCGTCGCACCGTTCCAAACAGGATGGCTTTCGTTGCGTGCGAACGCTCGACGCCCCGTCGACGACGGCGAGCGTGACACCGTCAATGGTCCAACCCTTCGGTCCACAACCGCCCCTCGCCAAAGCTCCGTTTGACGCCGAGCAAGCGGAGCAGCATCAAGTGGCGTGGGCCAAGCATCTCGGTGTGCCGGTAGAGTACATCAATTCGCTCGGCATGAAGTTCCGCCTGATCCCGCCCGGTGAGTTCTCAATGGGGTGTCCACCGAAGCAACTCGAAGCGGTGTTGCAGGGCGTTGCGGGGAACGCGAACGATCAGGAAAAGGCGCGCTCGGAGACTCCGCAGCACCAGGTGATTCTCACGCAGGCGTTTTATCTCGGCACGCATGAAGTGACGCAGAAGCAGTATCTGAAAGTGATGGGGTTGAACCCGTCCGGGTTTGGCGGGACGAACGCCGCCTATGTGCCCGCTTCAGAATTGGTGGGCCTGACGGCGGGGACTGATACGTCGAACTTCCCGGTGGACTCGGTCAGTTGGACCGACTCGACCGAGTTCTGCGCGAAACTCAGTAAGAACGAAAAGCTCAAGCCGTCTGGCAAAACAGCGACGCTGCGGGCCGATACCGGCTATCGCTTGCCTACGGAAGCCGAATGGGAATTTGCGTGTCGTGCCGGCACGAACACGTACTTTTGGAGCGGCGACAAAGACAGCGACGTGCCGCCGGTCGGCTGGTTCTACGCGAACAGCGGGAAGCGAACGCACGCCGTCGGCGAGCTGCAACCGAATCCGTTCGGTCTTTACGACGTGCATGGCAACGTGTTTGAGTGGGTCCAAGATTGGTTTGAGCCGGGCTACTACGACCAGTTCGCGAAGACGGCCGCCACGGACCCGCTCGGCGCGACGGCCAGCGCTACGTCGCGTCATGTGTTTCGCGGAGGCAATTGCTACTTCGGACCGAACTTCTGCCGTGCATCGTTTCGCTCTGCTGGCAATCTGATGTACCGCAATCAGTCTCTTGGTTTTCGGGTGTCGATGACGGTGGATGCGGTGAAAGCCGAGATCGCCAAACAAACGCTGCCAGCCAAGGCCCCGCCCGATGCCAAATGAGCAGCCGAGCAGAAACGTCTCGGGTAAGGCCGCGCGAGGTCTATTTCCAACGATGTTGCTGATCGCCAACTGAAGTGATGTTCGATGCTATTTCAAAACCACCATCGACATCGACAATGGCGGCAACTCAAGCGACATCGTTGTGCCGACCGGGCCGTTCCAAGGAAGAGCCGTCACGCCAGTCGCGCCGGCGGACCAACGGAAGTGAGTCGCAGACTTCGGTGTGAACCCGACCAGCGAGAACGTCGTCGCGGCGGGTTGATGTAGATCCTTGTTGATCAGCAGCAGAGTCACCGGCCCACCGATTCCGCGTCGCGCCGCAAACGCGGACAGCGCGTTGGTCGAATCGTTCTGCACCGCCAGTGATCGATCACCGAATCGGCCACCCTCGCCGTCGTAGTTGCGGAAGATGTCCCAGGCAAAGCGCTGGCTGCCTTCCGGGACGGTCCACAGATAGGCCATGTCCACACCCTCGCGGCCGAAGATGCCCAGCACATCGGCGGCGGCCAGCGCTCCGCTCGCGTTGTCGGCTCCGCCCCAATTCCACTCGCCGATGCACAGTTGCGTGCGCGGGTACTCCTCGGCGATCCATTTCTTCAGTCGAGGCAAATACACGAGCGGCTCCTTGAACGAACTGCTGATCCAACTCTCGTCCTTGTAGCTCTTTTCCCACAGGCTGCGCGTGCTGCGCAGGCGGAGTTCCATCAGTTTCTCGCCGCCGCCCTTACCTTGATAGACGCCGGTGGACTGCGGGTAGTAATGGCAAGTCAGCACATCCAGCAGTCGCTTGCGCTTGGTCTTCTCGTACGCGGCCATCTTGCGGAGATACCACGCAACCAACGGCACTCCGCCATGAGCCTTCTGATCGGGCTTGGTGGCGTAGTTGTCGTTGCCTTGGTCCGCGGCCGAGCAAAACAGATCCATCCAACCCCAAGTCACCGGTCCCGCGATCAATCCATTCGGGTCCGCCTTCTTCACCGCCTCGCCGTAGGCGATGGTTCGCTCCCACAGTTCGTCATAGGACAACGGCTTGGGATGCACATCGCGATGCGTCGAGTTCCAGAGCATCGGCTCATTGTCCAGCGCGTAGATGATGCGCCGGCCGGCCTTACTGTTGAGCGGCGCAAGCGTGGCAACTCCCTCAGCGATGAACGCGGGACTGACCTCAACGCTGGTGTCGCGCGGATCGTTGCCGGCGAGAGGTTTGCCGGCGGCATCCAAACCGTTGCCGGCATCGGGGTGATATTGCTCGGTGGTTTTCTGCGCGCCGTATTTCTTCACCGAGAAGCCCCAACTGTCGCCATCCTTGGCGACCCAGCCGATGGTCGGAACCGTCACGAAGAAATCACGACCAGCCGCATGATTGGTCTTGGCCGCAACGAGCCAACCGTTGTCGGCACCGGCCGGCGCGGGCTTGCCGCCGTTCATGAAGAACCAATCGTTGGCGGCATTGTCGAAGCCGAGCTTCCAGTTGTAGCGCGTCGATCTGTTCCCGCCCCAGCGTGTCGAGGCGATGCCCCATGCTTTCAAATCTTCCGCTTTGCCTTCGGCCACGCCGTAGATGTGCTCGCTGATGACATGCGTCTGCTTGGCCGCCGCAATGCGCAGCTTGACCGGGTACGCCGGCTCAGGCTTGTCGAGCGGACTCGCCTCATCGGACAGCGCGATCGAGTCCACCGCGATCTCGATGACCCCACCCGCCTTGGTCGGATGAAACTGGATCTCCCAAAACCGCGCCGCATCCATCTCGCTGCCGCGCAGGAGCATCGCCACCGGCACCAGCACGCGCCGCCACTCGCCGTCGATCTTGTTGGTGTGCTTGTCGCCAATCAGCGCCGCACGATTCGACAGCTTGCCCGTGTTGTCCAAGAGTTGAATGGCCACATCCGCATCGACGTCACCTCCGCTGCGACGAATCCACAAAGCAATCGAACGCGCGGCCGTCAGATCAATCTTGGCATCCTGCGGAAACCAGCCGAGCAGATTCCAACCTGCCTGTCGGTCGCCGTCCCCTTCGAGATGCACAACCAGCGCTCCGCGGCCTTCGCGTCCCGCATTGGCCTTCACCGCCAGCGAGCACTTGCCCTTGGTATCCCAGCCCTTCGCGGTGGTCTTGATGGCAGTCGACCAGATGACAGTATCCGCCGCATTCGCAGCGAACGGTGCAAGCAACACAAGCGTGACGATGACGCGAAGCATGGCGTGGGCCTCCTGAGCTTGGAGAGACTGTAACCAGGGACTTCGGGGAGGGGCAGCGCACCTCGGGAGAAAGACCGGGCCATTGCCGCCTTCAAAGTCGTTCCGCCGTTCCCTTCGTGGACACTCGTGGGGGCGGAACAGGAGTGGACCGAGTCAATGTTCGTTGCCCCAAAGGGATGTTCCTGGGGAGGCTCGTGCGCGTCCCAATCGGTCCGTCTTGGTTTTCATTCGCGCTCCCTTTGATTCGCGCGGAATCCTTTCTTCGAGGAAGAATGTCCGCGCGAATGAAACGGAGCGCGAATGAGTTCCAAAAGCCGCAAGGGGAGTCCCTCTCTACGGGATGTTCCTCAGGAGGGTGGGACAAGCTTACTTCGAGCGCCGGCCCACCATCCTGAAATCGCTGGTCATGATGGTGGGCCTGCGCGGCGAAGCGCCGCTGGTCCCACCCTACAAATGCTCAGATTCAAGAACGGCGATGGCCCTGAGAGAAAGAGCCACGGAGATGCCGCAGGCTGTATTGCGTGGCCGCGCTGTCGGCGATTGTGGCAATGCGGGCGCAGTCTCGGCACACTGTGGCTTGGATTGTCCCGACACCTCTCGCCGATATTCACGATGCCACTGACCCGCGACGAATTTCTCAAACGCGCGACCGACTGCGGTCTGATGACGATTGATGCCGTCGCCGCAATAGTTGCCGGTTTTCCGGCGGACGCACCGTCGCAGGACGGCGAGCAACTCGCGCGCGAATTGGTCAGGCAGAACAAGCTGACGAAGTTTCAGGCCGAGCAGATCTATTCGGGCAAGGGGAAGTCGCTGACGCTGGGCAACTATGTCATCCTCGACAAGCTCGGTCAGGGCGGGATGGGGATGGTGCTGAAGGCCGAGCACAAGCGGATGAAGCGCGTCGTCGCCATCAAGGTGATGTCCGGCGCGGCGCTGAAATCCCGCGACGCCGTGAAACGGTTTCACCGCGAGGTCGAAGCGGCGGCGAAGTTGTCACACCCGAACATCGTCGCGGCGTTCGATGCTGACGAGGCTGGTGGCACTCACTTTCTGGTGATGGAGTTTGTCGCGGGGAGCGATCTGGCCCAGATCGTCAAGCAGGGCGGACCGCAGTCGGTGGCCAAGGCGCTGGACTACACGCTTCAAGCCGCGCGAGGTTTGGAACATGCCCACCAGCAGGGACTGGTCCATCGCGACATCAAGCCGGCCAATCTGCTGCTGGACCAGAAGGGGACGGTGAAGATTCTCGACATGGGCCTGGCCCGGTTCGACGACGCGCTGTCGTCGTCGCCGGGACCGGTGCGGGAGGGCCTGACGACGACCGGCACGATCATGGGGACGGTGGATTACATGTCCCCCGAACAGGCTCTCGACACCAAGCACGCCGACGCGCGGTCCGACATCTACAGCCTGGGGATCTCGCTGTACTACCTGCTGGCCGGGCGGGTGGTCTTCGAGGCTGACACGATCATGAAGAAGTTGCTCGCCCATCGCGACCAACAGATCCCGTCACTGTGCGCGATCCGGCCTGAAGTCTCGCCCGAACTGGATGCCGTCTTTCAGAAGATGATTGCGAAGAATCCGGCCGACCGATTTCAAACGATGCCCGAAGTGATCGCGGCGCTGCAGGCGTGCGTCGCCGGAGGAAACGGCGGTGGAATTCCTACTGCAACCGTGGTTCTGTCAGCGAATCCGTCGCCGTCCAACAACGCAGGCGACACTCAGTTTCGCAACTTCCTGCAGGATCTGTCGGATCGGACCACCGGCGGCCGCACGATCGACAGAAGCGACACCACGAATCAGCCCCGTGACAAGCCATCGCCGGCGACGATGACGGAGGCGATGCCGGCCAGGCGACAGAAGCCCTCGCGCGGACCGAAGCCGCCGGTTGGTTTGCGACCGACGAAACCGATGGCGGCCGGCATCGGGGCCGTGGTGCTCGCGGCGACGGTCATATTCTTGTTTTGGCCGCCCGGTCGTGATCGCGGGAAACCAAGCGATCCGGTGCCGAACCTGGTGAGTCCTGTGAAGGGTTCCACGGAAGCAACACTGGCGACCGCCTCTCTTTCCCCGGCGAACTACGCGCTGGAGTTCGACGGCAAGGCGAGCTACGTGGAGATTCCCACGCTTGGGAGCCGTGATTTTGGACCCTTGACGGTCGAAGCTTGGGTCAATGCAGATCCGGCTTTGCGAGTGACAAGTCCGATCATTGCGCTGAACGGGCCTTATTGGGTTCAATTGAACCGGAGTGGGCGTGGCAATTGGTATGCGATTGACCGCGACCAGAATTCCATGCACACAGAGACGACGCCCGCTGGTCGGTGGTTTCATCTGGCTTTTGTACTCGGTTCAAAAACGGGACAGTTCTTCGTGGATGGCCACGAGGTCGCACGCGGCCTCCGCCCGGATGCGACCACCGAGCACGGGTCGTCTCCCTTTGGTTGGATCGGTGGAGCCAAGGATTCAAAGACTCCAGATAAATTTCACGTCTTCAATGGCATGATCGACGAAGTCCGCATCTCCAAGGTCGCCCGTTACGACAAAGACTTCACGCCCGACGTCCGCTTCACGTCCGACAAAGACACGCTCGCCCTGTACCACTTCGACGAAGGCCAGGGCAGCGAGTTGAATGACTCCTCCGGCAACAACCATCACGGCAAGATCGTCGGCGCGAAGTGGGTGAAAATTGAAGCATCGCCCTCGCAGCCACCAAATGCAAAGCCCGTCGATGAGGCGTGGTTGAAGATGGTTCGTTCGTTGCCTCCGGAGGAGCGGGTCGCGAAGGTGATGGAGAAGCTCAAGGAACTCAATCCGGAAATGAATAGCCGGGACATTCACAAGGACATCAAGGACGGCCAGGTCACCTCGCTTGCATTGCTGGGGGTTGCCGCCCGCGATCTTTCTCCTCTGCAAGCACTCAGTGGACTTAAGAAGTTAGTTCTGAATGTTCCCTTTGGACATGAACGCCCCGCAGATCTGGCGGGCCTCAAAGGCTTACAACTCTCATGGCTCGAAATCTATAACACTCAAGTTCGCGATTTGTCACCGCTCGCAGGCATGCCGCTGACACGCTTGGAATTCCGCAATTGCCCGGTCACCGACATCTCTGTCCTCAAGACCATGCCCACACTGAACGACGTATTGCTTAACTTCGATGCCAAACGAGATACGGACGTGCTGAGATCGCTGACATCGTTGCAGAAAATCAACGACAAACCGGTGGCGGAATTCTGGAAGTCGGTAGGGGATCCCGCGAAAACATTTACCAATGCCGTCGGCATGGAGTTCGTCCGCGTCCCCAAGGGCAAGTCGTGGCTCGGCGGAGGGGGCGGCAAGCCGGGGACTCAGGAAGTCACGATCCCCGATGACTTCTACCTCGGCAAGTACGAGGTCACGCAGGACGAGTGGGAGAAGGTGATGGGGAAGAACCCCAGCGGCTTCTCGCGAGTTGGCACCAACAAAGAATCCGTGAAGGACATTTCCGACGCTGACCTGAAACGGTTTCCGATCGAATGGATTTCGTGGGAGGACACTCAGACCTTCGTCAAACGGATCAATGAATCATCGAAGGAGGCAGGCTGGGTGTACCGCTTGCCGACGGAATCAGAATGGGAATATGCCTGCCGGGGCGGGCCGATGGCGGATCAATCCGAGAGCGCATTTGATTTCTACTTGGAGAAGGCGGCGAATCAATTACTTCCGACGCAGGCCAACTTCAAGAAGCATCTGAATCGGACAACCTCGGTGGGGGCATATCCACCGAACCGGTTGGGTCTGTGCGACATGCACGGCAACGTGTGGGAATTGTGCGAGGATCTCCAGACTTCCAAAGACGGTGCTGCGCATCTGGTGTCCCGAGGTGGTTGCTGGAACCTGGACCCCGGACACGAGCGGGCCGCAAACAGGCTCACGGGGCCGCCATCGAATCGCTACGACTCCCTCGGTCTACGACTGGCACGAGTTCCCGTTGTCAGCCAAGCCAAGTTCACAAACAGCCTGGGCATGGAGTTCGTCGGCGTCCCCAAGGGCAAGTCGTGGCTCGGTGGCGGCGGCGGCAAGCCGGGCGACAGGCCGATCGAGTTCAAGGAGGATTTTTTCCTCGGCCGGTTCGAGGTCACGCAGGAGGAATGGACGAAAGTCACGGGCAAGAACCCCAGTGCCTATTCACGCACCGGATCGAACAAAGACTTGGTGAAAGGATTCTCGGACGATGTCTTGAGGCGATATCCCGTGGAGAGCGTGTCCTGGGACGCGGCCCAGGAATTCATTCGGCTGCTCAACGAGCAAGCGCCGGAGCCGGGGTGGACGTATCGCTTGCCGAAGGAAGTCGAATGGGAATATGCCTGCCGCGGCGGGCCGATGAACGACGCGGCGGAAAGCGGGTTCGATTTTTACCTCGCCAAGCCGACGAATGAGTTATTGGCCGGGCAAGCGAACTTCGGCAAGCTCTACAACCGGCCGACCGGCGTGGGAGCCCACGCACCGAATCGACTGGGCCTTTGCGACATGCACGGCAACGTCTGGGAATGGTGCGATGATCGCACGGACGACAAGGTGGGCGGACCCCAACGCGTTCATTGCGGAGGCGGCTGGCACGACCCGGCCAGCGGCTGTCGCGCGACGTCCCGCTATCCCAATTCGCCCACAACCGCCACCGGCGTCCACGGCCTCCGCGTGGCCCGCGTTCCGTTCGGCAACCACGTCGGTGTCTTGCTGCCGCCCTTCGACATCCTCACTTCGCCCGACTACGAATGGTCCGCGCCGGAGAACTTGGGGGCGGTGGTCAACAGCGCTGCCGGTGAGGGCAGTCCTTGCCTGTCGGCCGATGGGCTGACGCTGTTGTTTGATTCCGACCGGCCGGGAGGGCAAGGCAAGTCAGACCTTTGGATGAGCCGTCGGCCGACGCTGAGTGCTCCTTGGTCGGCTCCGGAGAATCTGGGAGCGACCGTCAACTCCAGCGAGAATGAAAAAGTTCCGACGCTCTCGTCCGACGGATTGGCGTTGCTCTTTGCGACTGATCGTGGCCAATCCGACAGGCGATACAAGCTCCGGTGGTGCCACCGCAAAACAACGGCCGAGCCTTGGTCGACGCCGACGACACAACAACTCGAAGTCACGGCGGCCGCTGGCGTCAGCGACTACGAGCCGGAACTCGCGGCCGATGGGCTCTCGTTGCTGTTCACTTCCTTTCCACGTGGCGGAGCCCACGGACTCGAAGACCTGTGGCAATGCCGCCGCCCGACGAAAACCGATCCGTGGGGGCCAGTGCAGAATTTGGGAGCCGTCGTGAATGGCTCCGCGAAGGACATGGGCCCTGCACTCTCCTCCGATGGACGAGTCCTCGTGTTTGCCTCCGACCGTCCCGGCGGACAGGGCAAGGTCGATTTCTGGTGGAGCAGCCGCCCGTCGCTCGATGCCCCGTGGTCCGCGCCGCAGAACCTCGGCAAACCGGTCAATTCCGAGATCGATGAACTCAGCCCCACACTTTCCGCCGACGGCCAAACGCTTCTCTACCGCTCCAACCGCCCCGGCGGCCGTGGTGGTAACGACCTGTGGATGAGTCGCCGCGTGCGGAAATCCAAGTAATACAGGCGGCTCGCCTGTGATGAGGGCGGCTCGCCCTCGCCAAAAACGAAGTCGAAACAATGACGCTTTCGCCGACCGACTTCTCGCAGCGTCTGATCGACAGCGGACGGATGTCCGCTGCCAAGTTGCGAACGTTCGTCACCGAATTGCCGACCGAGATCCGTTCGGGCGTGACGTATTGAACTTTGTCACAATCACCGCAGGCCGGATTGCGCGTTCAGAATGCGAATCGGACGTCGACTTGGCGGAGTTTCAGCGGCGGGATGTCCGCGGGGTGAACCAGTGGTTGATCGGTGACCACACAGTCGTCCCACGGCGGGATCTTTTCTTCTCGGTAATACCGCTCGACGTAACGCCAATCGGTGGCGACAAAGTCGGAGTACCACGGATCCAGGTGTGTGACGCCCACGTCGTGCAGGAGTTGCAGGCCGAATTGCGCGGCTTCGAATTCGTAGTCGTGCAGGACTTGCAGGAAACGCTCCTTCTCCGGCGTGTGCTGTAACGCGTGCAGCTTGTGCTCGAGCGACGGCGCGACCCATTGGACCGAATGGCCGAACAGGTGCAACAGAATAAAACACTGCATCTCGAAGCCGACGTCCGGATCGATCAGGATCTGCAGCCCGTCGAATGTGCCGGTTCGCGGCGGTTCCAGGTCGCGGTACGCGATGGCGAAGCCGTACTTCACAATCCTCGACGTCGCACGTGTCCAGAGTTCGTCGAGGTGGTGTGCCGCCAAGTGGCCCACACGTTGCCCGCTCGGTTTGCGAACTCCCAACAATTCGCCGCCAGAGATGTTCATCGCAGAATCCTCGTGAATCACTCGACCGGGGGCAATCGGCGGGCGAGTTTAGAGGTGGCGGAAACGAGAGACAATCGAGCCCGAACGCGGCAGTCGTTCTGTGCCACTGACGATTCGTTACTTCACCGGGCGCGAAGTCATCAGACGAAGGTGAATTGCAGCAACAGCGGAAGGACATGAACCATGGAAGGCCCGGCGCGGCTCCGCCACAACCGAATGGAACA
>JANMLE010001620.1:0-9899 GCA_031372385.1 Planctomycetota bacterium
GGTGTCGTTCAGCACGTGGGCGGTCTGCCGACCGCGAGCGCAGCCGATGGTTTGTGCCACCCAACCGCACAATGTCCACCGACCCATCCCGCTCAGAAACCGTCGCCTGTCCATGGCTCTCTCCGTGAATCTCTGATCGCGTTCCGCGGAATCCATTCCGGGAAGCAGCCGGTCGCGCCAGGGTATTGCCCAAAAGCGTGTGCGACCTGCGTCGACTAATTGATTCGGCCGGTTACCGACGAATCTTCAACCCCGGTCCGCAGAGTTTTCGCAATCGCCCCGATCGTATCTGCGATGGCGATTTGCGGACAGATCGAACTGAAGCACCTGGACACACCGGCGACTTGTGCCATTGAGGTTTTTTCAGGACCGGCGAAATTCGCTGGTCCAACTCAGGTAGAACGGCAGACGATGGCTGGCGTTTGTCACCTGCGCATCAGACGTCATTCGTCTTCGCTTCTTCTTCGCGGCGTTCAAACACGAGCGGATGGTCGGATTGCGGGTCGGCGACGCGGAGTGAGATCTTGCCGTTGAGGACGTCGGTCAGCAGGTCGCCACAGACTTCGGCGCGCCAACCCTGCGTGAGACGCGGCGGGTCTCCTTCGCGTTCGCCATAGGCATGCCAGCGGACCAGGTGTCGCAGGTCGGCGGTCTTGCCGATCAGGCCCATCGCGACATTCAGTTCGGCACACCGGTTGGCCAGGGCCATCCCCAACAACTGACCGACCACCTGTTCATCGTGCGACTTTTCTTCGTCGAGCGTCTTGGGCAGGACGGGGAGTTGGTTCTTGGGAACCGCCAGTCCCTCCGTGACACAGGCCAGCATCGCCGCCGCGGCCTTCTTGTACTCGGGGCGGTTCATGTCGCGCACGGCCAGCAGATCGGCCTCGCTGGTGGGGCGGCGCTTGGCGATCTCCAGGACCAGGTCGTCTCGCAGGATCTTCCGCATCGGCCGGTCCTTGGCGGCGGCTTCCGCTTCGCGCCAGCGGTAGACCTCGCGGACCACCGCCAATTCGCGGGCCGACAGCCGGTGAATTCCCGGCAGCCGCTGCCAGCTTTCCGGGCCTCGCTCGGCTGTGACTTCGTCGATCATCCGCTGCATTTCGGCCTGAGCCCACGCCTGCCGTTTCAGCTTGGTGAGCGACTTCTTCTGGATGTCGTAGATCTCCAGCACGTGTTTGACATCGTCGACGGCATAGTCAATCTGGTTCTCGGTCAGCGGTCGCCGCCGCCAGTCGGTGCGGGTTTCGCGGCCGTGCGCGGTTCGGTTGAGGATTCGTTTGACCAGGGCGTCGTAACCCAGCGGGAAACTGCGCGACCGCAGCCCCTCGGCCACCTGCACGTCCCACAGCTTGCGGGGCGGCGCGTTGGCGTACGTCAGGCAGAACCGGACTTCTTCGCGCCCCCCGTGGATGATGATGGTCGTCTTGTCGTCCGCCATCAGTTCCCACCAGGCGCTCATGTCCTGGATCTCATACGGATCGACGGCCACGCACCGTTCGGCGGTCGCGAATTGCAGCAGGCACAGTTCGGGGCGGTACGTGTATTCCGAGACGAATTCGGTATCAAACGCCACCAGCTTCGCCTCGCGCATGTGCAGGCAAAGGTCATCGAATTCGACCTGGGTCGTGATCAGCGACGAAGTCATCGGCAGCTTTCCAGAGGTCAATCTGCCGGATGATCTCATCGGCAGCCACGCGGGTCGGATGTCTCCCGCGCAGAACAATCATCAGACGCCAATAAGGCGAGCGGCAGGAACAGGCTGACCAGCACGCGGCGCGAGTGAGTGAGCTTCCAGGCACACTCGCTTGCGCATCGTGCTTGTATGTGGGTAAACATTCATCTGCCGTTCGCCTAAGCAAGTGACCCGGATGCGGGGAACGCATCCGGGTCATGGGATTTCGTTACAGTGACCCGCCGTAGCGGGCTTCGCTTCCCAGCAGTTCCTCGATGCGGAGCAACTGGTTGTATTTGCAGATGCGGTCGGTCCGGCTGGCCGAACCGGTTTTGATCTGTCCGGTATTCAGCGCGACAGCCAGGTCGGCGATCGTGGTGTCTTCTGTTTCGCCGGAACGATGACTCATCACGGCGGTGTAGCCGGCGCGATAGGCCGTCTGCACGGCGTCGACCGTTTCAGTCAGCGAGCCGATCTGGTTCACCTTGACGAGGATGCTGTTGGCGATCCCCTCGTCGATCCCGCGCTTCAACCGCGTGGTGTTGGTGACGAACAGGTCGTCGCCGACGAGTTGCACCTTGGAACCGATCGCGTCGGTCAGCGACTTCCAAGTGGTCCAATCGTCTTCGGCGCAGCCGTCTTCGATGGAGCAGATCGGATACTTCTCGGACCAGGTCTGCCAGATCCCGACCAACTCGGCCCCGCTGACCTTCTTGCCGTCCATCTCGTACAGGCCGGTCTTCGCGTCGAAGAACTCGGTCGACGCGCAGTCCAAAGCCAGCTTGATCTGTTCACCCGGTTTGTAGCCGGCCTTTTCGATCGCCTTCAGGATGACTTGGATCGCCGCTTCATTGGTTTCCAGGTTCGGGGCGAATCCCCCTTCGTCGCCGACGGCGGTGCTCATCCCCATGTCGCTCAGCACCTTCTTCAGGTGATGGAACGTTTCGACACCGGCCCGCAGGCCGTCGCTGAAGTTGGTGAAGCCGACGGGGACGATCATGAACTCTTGCAGATCGATGCCGTTGTTGGCGTGAGCGCCGCCGTTGATGATGTTCATCAGCGGGACGGGCAGCGTGTTCGCACCGACGCCGCCGAGGTAGCGGAACAGGGGCAGGAAGCTGACCCGCGCGGCCGCATGGGCACAAGCCAGCGAGCAGGCGAGGATCGCGTTCGCGCCGAGACGCGACTTGTTCGGGGTTCCGTCAGCCTCGATCATGGCCTTGTCGATGGCCGCCTGGTCGGTGACGTTCAGGTCGATGATGGCATCGGCCAGGTGTTCGTTGACGTTTTCGACGGCCTTGCGGACACCCTTGCCCAGGTATCGTCCCTTTTCGCCATCCCGCAGTTCGCAGGCTTCGTGAGCCCCGGTGCTGGCCCCGCTCGGAACGGCCGCACGTCCGACCGTGCCGTCTTCCAATTCCACATCGACCTCAACGGTCGGATTGCCGCGACTGTCCAGGATTTCCCGGGCACTCACGGCGGTGATCGCCACTGTCATCGCAGACTTTCCTTCCCACAGTTTCCATGAATGGCGGGCGAGTTCGTCCGGCGAAACTCTCTTCGGTCCGAAACGCCGCAGTCTCCAAGGCGGTTTTTACCAGAATGGACGCCGATCAGCCATCAGCCGCCCCGGATTCCGGCTGGGACCGGTTCTGGTGCTGGGAATTCTGCAAAACGACGGGATTCCGTGGCGCGAAAGCACGTCATGCTCGAAGAACGTCATGGAAATCCGCCGCTTGGAAGACATTCCGTTGCCCGCGCGGGCCGACGACACCCGTCAAACGCAAGCGGCTTTTACCGTGTGTTGTCGGCAGTTATGCTGACGTCCCGGTCAGTACCGTGTCGTGAACTGAAACTAAACCGCCCCGGCGATAAACCGGAGCGAGTTCGTTTTGTGGAGGGGCCATGCTTGCATTCTTCAATGGCTGGCGACGGAAGGCGGGGTGCTTGATTTTGGCTATGGCAAGCATCCTAACGGTGATATGGTTCAGAGGCATGAAAGCTCCCGAGCAGATCTCAATTCCTGGAAGTGGAATCGTCCGATCGAGCAACGGTCTTTTGATATGGAGTCGATTGTCATCCCAAGATTCGACGAAGGGTCTTCGGCGGGATGTATCCATGGCGTATGGAAGTACTCGTACGGGATGGCAGTGGGGTCAGTTTCACTTTGGTGCACTCATCCACCAAGGCCACATGCTTAGATCTGACACTTCCTTCACAGGCCGTTACGAAGTTTGGCAAATCCCACATTGGTCGATCGTTATCCTCCTGAGTCTGCTCTCCGCCTATCTGATTCTCTGGAAGCCGCGAACGAATCCAGCCGGAATTTCAAACTGTGCCACTACCCATCACTGATCAACACAGTTGCCTGTGAGTACCTCCCGGTCACTGCGGAATTGCATCTTGAATCGGACTGCAACCGCAAAGCACTCTTTCAAACAAGGTGATGACATGGCGTCAAACTTGCGATGGATCGGCGTTTTGATGATGGGTATTTCGACGATCCCGATGGCGAGCGCGGCCGACGCGCTGTCGACCGGGGACTCTTCCATTCTCCCGCCCGGCGCGAAGCTGGAACGGCTCTGGAACGAGGGAGAGTTCACTGAGGGCGTGGCGGTCTCGAAGGAGGGCCTGGTCTTTTTCAGCGACATCGCCATCGAGGCGAAGAATCCGGGGCGAATCATGAAGTTCGATCCGGCCACCGGCAAGACCGCGGTGCATGTCGCCGACAGCGGTCAAAGCAACGGGTTGTTCTTCGATTCCAAGGGTCGGCTGCTGGCCGCGTGCGGTGCGAACATCGGACTGCGCGGCTTGTGCGAAGTGACTGCCGATGGCCGCATGAAGGTCATCGTCGACAAGTTCGCAGGGAAGCGGTTCAACGCCCCGAACGATCTGGTGATTCATCCGTCGGGACGGATCTACTTCAGCGACCCGCGCTACGTCGGCAAGGAACCGCTCGAACTGGATCACATGAGCGTTTACCGCGTCGATCCGGATGGAACTCTGCACCGCGCGACGACCGACATCCGCAAGCCCAACGGTGTGATCCTGTCACCCGATGCGAAGACGCTGTACGTGGCCGAGACCGACAACGGAACCACGGGGGTTGAACCGCCCGACTCTCCGGCGAAGTCACCACGGATGACATTGAACTCGTTCCCCATCCAGAACGACGGCAGCCTCGGTGCCAAGAAAGTGCTGGTCGATTTCGGCCAGGGGACGGGGACGGATGGGATGACGACCGACACCGCCGGCCGGATCTACTGTGCCGTCCGCAAGGACGAACGGCACGGCATCGTCGTGTTCTCGTCCGAGGGGAAAGAGTTGGCTTACATCCCGACCGAACCGCTGCCGACGAATTGCACCTTCGGCAAGGGAGCAGATTCGAAGACCCTGTACGTGACCGCCGGAACCGGCCTGTATCGGATCAGGCTGCTCGCGACGGGCTATCATCCCGAACTGAAGTAGGACGGGCACTCTTGCCCGTCGAGATTACCCCGGAAAGACGGGCAAGAGTGCCCGTCCCACCGATTTCAACAGGTCGCGTCTACTGCGGCGGCTCGGGACTCGGAGCCGCGGGAATGTCCAACGCTTGTCCCAGCATTGATGGCGGGGCTAGGTCGAGGTCCAGCGGATTCGACACCGCACCGTCGCCGCGGACGACGAGGATGTCAGCGTCGACGACACCGGTCAGCGTGTAGTTGGGAACAGTGAAGCGAATCCCCAAATCGTACCAGCCCTGGATCACGGCTTCGGTCTGTTGACCGTCCACCGACACGAGCACCCGGCCCGGTTCGGGACCAAATCCCTCACCGGCGATGGTCAATGTGGCCCCCGGAGACGCGGCCGTCAAATCGGTGGAGAAGGCGGCCGGGTCGACGGGCAGAATGTCGGTTCGGGACACCACCGACCCGTTGTTCGATTCGTCCGTCTCGGCGATCTGCTGATGGCTGTCGACCAGGATGTGCAGGTAATTGAAGGGGACTCGATGTCCGTCTGGGGTCGTCCCCAATCGGTTGGCCAGCAGCGGCAACCGCAGATCGACCGGCTTGATTTCTCCGATGTCCATCGCGGGAATCACGACGCCCGCCTGGGGCATGTCGGCGGTGGGCGTCGGATCGTTGCCAGCCAGCGCCAGGACACTGAAGGGCGCGGTGATCTGGACGGGACTGTTGTTGCGCACCCAGACGCGATATCGCGGTCCGAGGTTCTGTTCGGAATGGCCGTTGTCGACGAACCGGACGGCCAGCATTTGCAGGTCGAGTCCGACTGGAATGACAACCGGCTGCACATCCACCCACGTGCCACAGGTGACCACGGGCAGCGGTTGCCAGACGGGGTAATCGTAGTAGACCCACGGCTGACACGGCTGATAGACCACCGGCCGGCAATAGATGGGACGGGGATCGTAGAACGGGACACACGAATCCCACCAGCACCAACTGACCCACGGCGACCACCGGGGATACCAGCAGTGCGACGGATAGCAGCCGCCCCCCGCATACCAGACGCTCATCGATCCGGCGGTAAAGGCGGGCGAGATCGCGCCGTAATTCCGGTTCTGCCAACCACCGGCGTTGATGACGTTGACTGAGAGATTCATCTGGCGGGTCAGATCACCGTGCCGTTGCAGTTGGAACTGGCGATCCAGGTTCAATTGCTGACCCACATTGGTCTGTTTCCATTGCTGGAAGGAATCGCCGTGTTGCAGGCGGTCCTGATGCAGGCCACTGATCTTGTCCAGTTTCATGTGGGCCAGTTGCGGGTTCGTCTTCAGGTCGGGCGAGTGCTTGAGTTGCTCAAGGTTGCGGTGCAGTTCGAGATCGTTCTTGGAATGCAGCAGTGTATTTAGTTGGTCAGGATTCTTGACCGGAGTCGTGTTCTTCGGATTCGGGATCTTCGGAGTCAGTTCGACCGCGTTGCTGATCTTCGGCACATGCAGCGGCACGGCCTGCTTTTGGACTCCCGCGATCGGCTTGTCCACTTTCAGCGGCAGATGTTCGCGAACGACATTGAGTGGCGAGTTCACGGCCTTCGGATCGCGCGACTGGTTGCCAAGTGCGGGGTTCAAGTGGACCGGGTTCTGCTTCAGTTTGGGGTCTGGTTGCGGCACCGCTTTCGGGTTCAGTGTGCCCGGCGGATTCGTTGTGAAGGGTGGCAGCTTGGACGGCCCCGTGCCGTGAACCGCACCAGGCTTGCCGATGTCTCCGGTTGGGTTCCGACTTCCCTGCTGCAGCAAATTGGGATTGGGCTGAGCGCCGGGAACGGCACCGGGCGGAGAAGAGCCTCCGATCCCTGGGACGGTGTTCGCTGGCAAGTGAGGCTTTGAAGTTTCGTGTTTCGGCGGGATCGTGCCACCCGGCGGCAATTGCAGGTTGGGCTTGGTCTGGGGGAGTTGAGGCAGGGGATTCACACGCGGTTGTTGTGGATTGACCGGCGGCACGCCGACCTTCGGGTTGTTCTGTGGCAATTGCAGGTTGGGCTGTGGGACATGAATCTTCGGCGCGGGTTGTGGCTGTGGATTCACCAGCGGCACACCAACCCTCGGGTTATTCAGTGGCAACTGCAGGTTGGGCTGTGGGACATGAATCTTCGGAGCGGGTTGTGGCTGTGGATTCACATGCGGGCTGGGTGGAGCCGCCTTGAATTGGGGCAGCGGCTGACTCGGCGGTGGTTGACTCGGAACGTGGACTGCGCGCGGTGGACTCGCTGGGGCACTGACGGCCGGGGGTTGAGGCTTGGGAGCCGCTGGCGGAGCGCCACCGGCCGACCCCTTGGGAGGATCGTCTTTCGCCGATGCCAGTGGCCCTGCTGCGCAGCAGGCTGCGGCCACACACACGATGGTGGACCAAGGGGTTCTGAACATGATTCTGTCCTTGTTTGGAAACCGAAAGAATCTCTCGCCAATGACCGTCAGGCGGGCGAGTCAGTTTGACTGGAAACTCGGAAAACAGCCTCCCGCGCGGGTTCGGCCGACGCAAGCGGGATTGTGAAGTTGTTGTCAGCCGGATCTGTTTTCGCGAACTTCACACCGCGTTTCGCATCTTTCATTCCTGTTCGGAGAGAATTTCTGAACTGCGGGATTCATGGGGCAAACGTCAGCCGTGCCAATGCGTGCCGTGCGTCGACTTCTTCAAGTTTGAAACTGGACTCGTGGAGTCACGGTTTTGTGTTTGCCTTCAAAGTAGTTCCTCTGTTCCCGTGGGGGAGACTCGTCGGGACGGAACTGCGAGCTGATGAACAGCCGTTTGACACAGGCCGCTGACGACGCGGCATCCTTTGGAGTGCGGAGGCTCGACACCGCTTTGGCATTTTTGTTTTCCAGTCCTTGGCTTTCGAGTCTCCCGCGAGTCAAAAGGCTGCGCCCAAAATTCCAAAGCGGCGTCGAGCCGCCGCACTCCAAATGAGTTCCTCAGGAGCCTGCCTCGCTGGAGTCCATGTCGCCGACAACTCGGGATGTAGCGAAGCGCGGGTGTTCGACCATCAGCGAAATCAAATTGATGCCGGTTGTCTCGCAACGATGACAGCATTCGGTTTCGCCCGAACACCGGCGCTTCAACACCCGTTCGAACGCGCGAGCCATCTGCTACAATCCGCCGGCCGAACTGAAGCCATTGTTGATATCCAAGCCGATGAGCTCGGCCTGCGTATGAGTTGCTCTTTCACCCCTGGCCCGCTTCCGTTGTGAAGCGGGGATTGGTTGGATCATGTCCCGTCGGATTGTCCTGGCCATGAGCGGCGGAGTCGACAGCTCGGCCGCCGCCGTGCTGCTGAATCGGCAGGGTTTCGAAGTGATCGGGTTGTTCATGCGATCCGGAGCCACGGAAGAACCGCGCGAGGTCTGCCGCATCCCGTCGACTTCAGGCGCGTCCGCTGCCGAGCCACCCGGCGGCAAACCGGCTTCGTTGTCGCTGCCCATTCTGGGCACCAAGTCGAACAAGCAGGGATGCTGTTCCGCCTCGGATGCGGCCGACGCGCGCCGCGTCGCCGACGTGCTGGACATCCCCTTTCACGCCCTGAATTTCGCGGATGCCTTCGGCCGGATCAAGGATTACTTCGCGGACGAATACCTGGCGGGGCGAACACCGAATCCCTGCGTGATGTGCAACAACTGGCTGAAGTTCGGCAAGCTGTGGGACTTCGCGGTCAGTGTCGGAGCCGATGGGATCGCGACCGGGCACTACGCCCGCATCGTCGATGTCGATGGCCAGCCAGCCCTGGTGCGCGGACATGATCGGTCGAAGGATCAGTCGTACGTGCTGGCCGGGATCAACCGCGGAATCCTCGATCGGATCCTGTTTCCCGTCGGCACTTTCACGAAGCCGCAGATCCGCGAATTGGCGGCCGAAGCGGGGCTGCGGGTGGCGACCAAGCCAGACAGCCAGGAGATCTGCTTCATTCCCGACAACGACTATGTCGGGTTTCTCGAACGGTATCGGGGCCGTCCCGATTTGTCGGGCGAGTTCGTCGACCCGGCGGGCAACGTGTTGGGCCGTCACAGCGGCTTCGACCAGTTCACGATCGGTCAGCGGCGGGGACTCGGCATCACGTTTGGCGAGCCCCGGTTCGTGATCCGCATCGAACCGGAATCGCGGCGCGTGGTGCTGGGGACTCACCAAGATCTGGCTCAGACAACGCTGGAAGCCGACGGCCTGAGCTGGCTGGTGGACGACGTGCCGTCACAGTTCGAATGCCTGGCTCAGATCCGATACCAGCACACCGCAGCGCCGGCGTCGGTCGAGTTGATCGACCGCGACCACGTGCGCGTCCGATTCGCCGAGTCGCAGTTCGGAGTGGCCCCCGGCCAGGCGCTCGTGTTGTACGACGGTGAGCGCGTGCTGGGCGGCGGATGGATTCGACAAAGCGAATCGGTGCCTGTGGGGAACGAAGAGATAACAGTGAAAAGTGAGAAGTGATCAGTGCAAAGTGCAAAATGGAAAGTTAGCCGAGAGTTGGAGGGCTTTGCACATTCTTGCACTTTGAACTTTGCACTGATCACTTCTCACTTTGCACTCACTTCTCCCAATTGCCGCGCACGACCAGTCTCATGCGACCCGGCCCGGCGGCACCATCTTGATGGTGGCAGGCGGTTCATCGTCGTCGGTCAGCGTTTCGTCGCCGTTCAGCACTTCATCCGGGGTCTCGGCCGCATCGGCGGACGAATCGCTCGTTTGAACCGCCGGGCCCAGCGATGCGCCGAGATCCATCACCGGCATCCGCAGTC
>JANMLE010000875.1:0-1228 GCA_031372385.1 Planctomycetota bacterium
CGGAACGCAGCGGCTGCCGCGCTTGATCGGATTGTCCGCCGCACTGCCGATGCTGCTCACCGGAAAGAAGGTGAGCGCGAAGGATGCTCACCGGATCGGATTGGCGGATGTCGTCTGCCGGCAGGACGAGGCCGACGCGCAGGTCGCGCAACTGCTCGGGATGCACACCGACGGAGATCCCGCCAAGAACTACGCGGCCGATGCCTCGTTCAACATCGGGTCGGCGGCGTTCCGGTTGTTCCGCGGGATCACCCAACCCGGTCACCGTGAGGGACTCTTGACTTGGTTCAAAGACAAAACGTGGCTTGGTCGCCGACTGGTCAACAAGGTCGCCCGCCGGGGGATTGCCTCCAACGCGGACAATTACCCGGCACTCGAAGCGATCCTGCGGGCGGTCTCCGCGGGACTTGGTGATCGCACCGGACGCGGGTATGCCGTCGAACGGGAAGAATTCGGCAAGCTGCTGATGACCGACACGCACCGCAGTCTGCTCGGCCTGTTCTTTCAGAGGGAACGGGCGCGCAAGGCGGAAACGTGGGTCCGTGGCCTGACCGGCAAACCCCGCCGCGTGAAGAAGGTCGGCGTGCTGGGTGGCGGTGTCATGGGAGCGGGGATCGCCCACTGGGCCTCGATGCAGGGCTTTGAAGTCGTTCTCAAGGAGGTCAATGCCGAACTGTTGGATGCCGGCTTGGGCCGCATCCGCGACCTGTTCCAAGAATCGGTTCGCAAGCAGGCGGTCTCTCCGACAGACGCGGCCACGAAGATCGGCGCGATCACCGCGACGACCGACTGGCGCGCGTTTGCCGACGTCGACTTGGCAATCGAAGCGGTCACCGAACGGCTCGACATCAAGCAGGCCGTCTTCCGCGATTTGGAACTGTTCTGCCCGAAATACGCCATCCTGGCGTCGAACACGTCGGCGTAGTCGATCCGGGCCATCGGCGAGGCGATTCACGATTCACACCGCGTCCTCGGCCTGCACTTCTTCAACCCCGTGCATCGCATGCAACTGGTCGAAGTCGTGCGCACCGACCAGTCGCGCGACGAAGACGTGGCCATGCTGGTGGACTTCGTCAAGAAGCTGGGCAAGGTTCCGCTGGTGACCGCCGACAGCCCCGGCTTTGTCGTCAATCGAATCCTGTTCCCGTACCTGGATGAAGCGGTGCGGCTGCATTGCGAAGGGGTGCCGACCGAAGCGATCGACCGGGCCCTGAAGCGCTTCGGCATG
>JANMLE010000876.1:0-1206 GCA_031372385.1 Planctomycetota bacterium
CGGAACGCAGCGGCTGCCGCGCTTGATCGGATTGTCCGCCGCACTGCCGATGCTGCTCACCGGAAAGAAGGTGAGCGCGAAGGATGCTCACCGGATCGGATTGGCGGATGTCGTCTGCCGGCAGGACGAGGCCGACGCGCAAGTCGCGCAACTGCTCGGAATGCACACCGACGGAGATCCCGCCAGCAACTACGCGGCCGATGCCTCGTTCAACATCGGGTCGGCGATGTTCCGAATGTTCCGCGGGGTCACCGAACCCGGTCACCGCGAGGGACTCTGGACGTGGTTCAAGGACAAGTCGTGGCTCGGTCGCCGACTGGTCAACAAGATCGCCCGCCGGGGGATCGCCTCCAACACAGCCAATTACCCGGCACTCGAAGCGATCCTGCGGGCGGTCTCCGCGGGACTCGGCGATCGCACCGGTCGCGGGTATGCCGTCGAACGGGAAGAGTTCGGCAAGTTGCTGATGACCGACACGCACCGCAGTCTGCTCGGCCTGTTCTTCCAGAGGGAACGGGCGCGCAAGGCGGAAACGTGGGTCCGCGGCATGACCGGCAAACCCCGCCGCGTGAAGAAGGTCGGTGTGCTGGGAGGCGGTGTTATGGGAGCCGGCATTGCCCACTGGGCCTCGATGCAGGGCTTTGAAGTCGTTCTCAAGGAGGTCAATGCCGAACTGTTGGATGCCGGCTTGGGCCGCATCCGCGACCTGTTCCAAGAATCAATTCGCAAGCAGGCGGTGTCTCCCGCGGACGCGGCCACGAAGATCGGCGCGATCACCGCGACGACCGACTGGCGCGCGTTTGCCGATGTCGACCTGGCGATCGAAGCGGTCACCGAACGGCTGGACATCAAGCAGGCCGTCTTCCGCGATTTGGAACTGTTCTGCCCGAAGTACGCCATTCTCGCGTCGAACACGTCGGCGTTGTCGATCCGGGCCATCGGCGAGGCGATCCAAGATTCGCACCGCGTCCTCGGCCTGCATTTCTTCAACCCGGTGCATCGCATGCAACTGGTCGAAGTCGTGCGCACGGACCAGTCGCGCGATGAAGATGTGGCGATGCTCGTCGACTTCGTCAAGAAGCTGGGGAAGGTTCCGCTGGTGACCGCCGACAGCCCCGGCTTTGTCGTCAATCGAATCCTGTTCCCGTACCTGGATGAAGCGGTGCGGCTGCATTGCGAAGGGGTGCCGACCGAAGCGATCGACCG
>JANMLE010001655.1:0-1436 GCA_031372385.1 Planctomycetota bacterium
GGGGCGACTATTTCGATGCACCGCTGGAGCACAACGGCAGGATCGTCCGCGGCAGCGGGTTCCTGGTGGATGACCTGACCGATCACGCTTTGAAGTTCATCGAGGCCCATCGCGCGCGGCCGTTCTTCTGTTATCTGCCGCTCAACACGCCGCACACGCCGATGCAGGTGCCGGATCGGTTCTACGACAAGTTCAAGAACGCCGAGTTGAAGCTACGGCACGACGGGCCGCAGGCCGAGGATCCGCAGATGACCCGCGCGGCGCTGGCGATGTGCGAGAACATCGACTGGAACGTCGGCCGCGTGCTGGCGAAGCTGGAGGAACTGAAGCTGGCCGAAAGCACGATCGTCGTCTACTTCAGCGACAACGGTCCGAACAGTTCGCGCTGGAACGGCGGGATGAAGGGCCGCAAGGGTTCAACGGACGAAGGGGGCGTTCGGTCGCCGCTGCTGATGCGCTGGCCGGGGACGATTCCGGCGCAAACAACGGTGACACAGATCGCCGGCGCGATCGACCTGTTGCCGACGCTGGCGGAACTGAGCGGCGTCAAGGTCATCGGCGACAAGACGCTCGATGGCCGCAGCCTCGTTCCGTTGCTGCGGCGAAACGCTGTCGACTGGCCCGAGCGAATGATCTTTTCGCACTGGGGCAACAACGTCAGCGTGAGGACTCAGCAGTATCGCTTGGACGGGACCGGCAAGCTGTTCGACATGACCGCCGACCCCGGTCAGAAGCACGATCTTTCAACGCAATTGCCCGACGTGACCGCGCGACTGACTCAAGCGGTCGCCGACTGGCGGCGCGACGTGCTGTCGGAAATGAAGCGCGTGGTTCATCCGTTCACCGTGGGTTACCGGCAGTTCCCGGTGACGCTGCTGCCGGCCCGCGACGGAGTCCCCGCAGGCAACGTGCGCCGCAGTGCCAAAGCCCCGAACTGCTCGTACTTCACCAACTGGACCAGCGTCGATGACCGGATCACGTGGGACATCGACGTCGCCACGAGCGGGCGGTACGCAGTGGAGATCTACTACGCCTGCGCAGCCGAGAACGTCGGGTCAGCGATCGAACTGAGTCTCGGCGACCGCGCGCTGACCGGCACTGTGAGCGTCGCCCACGATCCGCCACTCCGGGGGACCGAGCACGACCGGTATCCCCGCGACGGGGAATCGCTGGTGAAGGATTTCCAACCGATGAAACTCGGAGAGATGGAACTCGGCCAGGGTCACGGATTGCTGACGCTGCGGGCGACGAAGATCCCCGGCAGGGAAGTGATGGAGGTTCGCGCGGTGGTGTTGACGCTGATGGAGTAGACGCTGATGGAGTAGATGCCAATTCAAATGTGACCGAAAGAAGTCGCTTGGACAGCGTTTCGTAGCACGGACGCCTCGTCCGTGCGCAAAGGGCACGGACGATTTCAGACGCACGGACGAGGCGTC
>JANMLE010001673.1:0-2426 GCA_031372385.1 Planctomycetota bacterium
GGAGTCTTTTTCATGCCGCAATGTCTCGAATTGGGCGTTATTGAGTGACGCAGTGCGGCATGAAAAAGACTCCCGACCCCCTCGCGACGGCGGCTTTTCGGACAGCCGCTGAGATCAGGCCGCGCGCCGTTCCGAATCGGCGGCCTGTGGCGGCTGCTGGCGAAACGCTTCGCGCCCGCGGCCGTTCTTTCCCTTGGCGGTCCACTCCACGAAATTCAGCAGCGTCAACAGTTCGATGGGCATCACGCCCTCGGATTCCGCGATGAAGATCGACCGGATCTCTTCGAGCTTCTTGTGTTCCCGGTACATCAGCTTGAAGGCTTTGCGGACGCAGGCGATGGCCGTTTCCGAGATTCCGCGCCGCCGCATCCCGACGATGTTGATCGTGACCACTTCGGGATTGTCGGCGCTGGCCGACAGCATGTACGGCGGGACGTCCTGGACCACGCGGCACATTCCGCCCACGAACGATCCGGTGCCGAGTGTGGTGAAGTGATGAACGGCCGAGTTCCCCGAGACGATGGCAAAGTCATGCACGTGAACATGGCCGCCCAGCAGGACGCCGTTGGTCAGGATCGTGTTGTTGAAGACATGGCAGTTGTGTGCGACATGCGAATTCGCCATCAGGAAGTTGCGGTCGCCGATCCGGGTGACTCCGTCTTCCTTGTCGGCCCCGCGATTGACGGTCACGCCCTCGCGAAACAAATTGTCGTCGCCGATTTCGACGCGCGTCGGGCCGCCCTGATAGCAGAAGTCCTGCGGTTCTCCGCCGATCACCGCGCCGGGAAAGAAGCGGTTCCGCTCGCCGATCGTCGTGTGACCGACAATGACCACGTTGCTTTGCAGGACGCAGCCATCTCCCAGAACGACATCGGGGCCAACGACACAGAACGGTCCGATTTCGACGTCGCTTCCCAGTTGAGCCTGGGGATCGACTTGGGCCAGTGGCGAAATGCGGGGTGTCATGGGTTCGACTTCCAAAGGATCAAGGTGTGAGTCGGACGTCAGGCCGGTTGCCGCAACAGCGGGGCTTGGGCATCGGCCACGAGTCGGCAGATGGAATGGTTCAGATTGTGTCCCGACCGGTACGCCCGGAAGTGACCGTGAATGTCGCAGCCCAGCAGGGCGAAGTCCCCGATGCAATCGAGGATCTTGTGCCGGACGCATTCGTCCCCCGCGCGCAGTTGATTGCCTACCACGCCAGCGGGACCAAAGATCAGCAGATCAGCGGGCGTCACCCGTGATCCATAGCCCTGCGCTTTCAAGGCCGCGATTTCCGATTCCAGAATGAACGTTCTCGCGAAGGCGAGGTTGGCGACAAACGACTCGGGAGAAAACTCGAAGGTCAGCAGTTGCGGCTTGATGGGCGAGCGGGGTCCATAGTCCAGTTCGTAACTGATGACCAGCGTCCGGCGGAACACGGGCCCGGCCGAGATTTCGCTGCTGTCATCGTCGCCATGCGCGATGCTCGAGTCGTGGATGACAAGGATCGCGCGGTGAGCGGACTGTTCAACGATTCCGGCATCCAACAGGGTCTGGACAAACGGCAGACTCGAACCATCGGCACCGGGTGCCTCGGGGGCGTTGACCTGCACCAGGCAGTTGTCGATTTGCAATCCCGCGAGCGCCGCCATGACATGCTCGATCAACTCGACGCTGGCGACTCCGTTGGAGATCGCGGTTCGGCGTTGACGGGGGACGACGTGTGACAGCGTCGCGGGAATGGGCGGGGTTCCCGGCAGATCGACACGTTGAAAGCGGAGACCGGTGTTTTCATCGGCGGGGAGAAAGCGGAGCGTCACATCGGCCCCGGTCAGGAAACCGAAGCCGTGATACTCGGCCGGGCGCGCGATGGTGCGTTGACGTCGCGGTGGCAAGTGCCCCTCCCCTGTGTTGCCCGAATTCAG
The DNA here is from genome assembly GCA_031372385.1 of Planctomycetota bacterium. Classification (GTDB taxonomy): domain Bacteria; phylum Planctomycetota; class Planctomycetia; order Planctomycetales; family Planctomycetaceae; genus Schlesneria. The sequence goes on from JANMLE010001673.1 coordinate 1,908, forward strand.
AGTTGCCTGAAGTCTCGGTGGCCGGAAAACACGGTCGCTGGAAAACCATGATTCACGCGGCACGCCTGCGGAACATGCAGCCGACCCCGGTGGAAGACCGGGGTCGGCTGACGATGATCGATCCGACCCGAATGAGTCGGACTAGTTCTTCTTGGGCGCGGTCACTCCGTCCGGACGAGTCGCCGACGGCCGGGTGTTGCCTGGCGGGGTTGGCGTGTCGGTCGTGCGGGTGTACTTCTCGTTCAGGTACTTCAGCACCGAATCGGTGATGTCGTCCTCGTCGCGATGGTAAACGACCTGGCGGTTCATCCCCTGCAACAGGGCCTGGGGATTCTCGGTTTCGAGTTGTTCGCGGTTGAAGCGGATGACCAGCGTGTACTTGTAGTAGTCGGCGTACTTCTTCACCGCTTCCGAGGTCTCGGTGTAGACCTGCAGGTAGATCTTCGATTCCTTCTTGAGGAAATCGCGGGACGCGGTGCGGCGGAAGTTTTCGAAGTCGGCCGCCTTGCGGACGATTTC
>JANMLE010001699.1:0-3525 GCA_031372385.1 Planctomycetota bacterium
GACGCGTTCCACCAGGTGACCAACACCGGCCAGGCCTTTGGTGGCTTGCCGGCCGGAACCCGCTCGATGCAGTTGCCGGACCCCGGCATGGCCCAGAACGTCTACTTCTTGAAGGTGTTCGGCCAACCGCAGGGGGACACCGCCTGTGAATGTGAACGGTCACAGGAAGCCAACCTCGCCCAGAGCCTGCATCTGCTCAACAGCAGCGAAGTTCAGACCAAGATCGCCGATGGCAACGGCCGCGCGGCCAAGTTCGCCGCCCAGAAGGATCGTTCCGACGAGGACAAGATCAAGGAACTGTATCGCTGGGTTTACAGCCGCCTGCCGGACGCCGACGAGACCAAGATCGCCGTGGCGCATCTGGAAAAGCACAAGGAAAACTCGAAGATCGCCTTCGAAGACATCATCTGGGCGCTCGTGAACTCGAAGGAATTCCTGTTCAACCACTGACGCTCCGGACTGACCTGCCTGAATACCCCCGCAGAAGCCCGGTTGCACCTTGAGCCGGGCTTCTGTCGTCCCTCCCCGCCGCCGACTCCCGCCAACTCCGTTCTTTAGGACTCGACCATGCGAAAGAGTATTCCTTTCGACTGTCGCCGTACTGCCATTTGGCTGGTGATGCTCACCGGTTCGCTCGCGCTCTGCGGACCATCCGCACAGGCGCAGCTTCCCTCCACCCGGCTGTTTGCCCTCTTCCCGCCGGGAGGCCAGTCGGGCACCGCCGTCGATGTGGCAATCACCAACGGCTTGGAATTGGAAGAAATCCAGCGCCTGCTCTTCAGCCATCCCGGCATCGTGGCGGTCCCCAAGACGCAGGATGTGGGGGGCAAACCCCAGCCGGTGGCGAATCAGTTCGTGGTCACGATCGCGGCGGACGTTCCGGCCGGCAGCTATGACGTCCGCGCCGTCGGGTTCTACGGCATCAGCAATCCACGCACGTTCGTCGTCGGGTCGCGGAAGTCACTCAACGAGACCGAGCCCAACAACACGCGCGAGACCGCGTTCGCCGTTGAACTGAATCAGACGATCAAAGGACGGGTTAACGCCGCGTCGGATGTCGACTGGTTCAAGTTCGCAGGCAAGGCCGGTCAACGGGTCTTGGCCGACTGCCTTGCCCACCGTTTGGATTCCAAGCTCGACGTGAATCTGGAAATGTACGACGCCACCGGCCGGCGGTTGGGCGTGGCCCGCAACACGCTCGTCAGCAAGGACGCGTTGCTCGACGTGACGCTGCCCGCCGATGGCGAATACTTCCTCAAACTGAACGACTTCATCTACACCGGGAGTGAGGACCATCCGTACCGCCTCAACCTGACCACCGGGCCGTTCATCGATTTCGTCATGCCCCCGGCCGGCACGCCCGGTTCGAACAGCCAGTACACCGTTTATGGACGGAATCTGCCGGGTGGCCAGCCGGCGAATCTCGCGCTGCGCGGGCGACCACTTGAGAAGCTCACGGTCTCGATCCAATTGCCGGCCCAAGGCGATGCCTTCGATCCCAAGACCGTCATGGAACCGTTCTCCGCCGGAATGGACGCCGTCCCGTACTCGATCGATTCCCCCAACGGACGCTCCAATCCGGTGATGATCTTCCTCAGCGGATCGGCACCCGTGCTGGAGGTCGAGCCCAACAACCTCGGAACACAGGCGCAGAAGATCGTCGTTCCCAGTGAGGTCGCCGGGCAGTTTCAGGTGCTCGGCGATGTCGACTGTTACACGTTCGACGCCAAGGCCAAGCAGACCTATTGGGTGGAGGTCATCGCCCACCGCGCGGGCTCCGCCACCGATCCGGTCATGGTCATTGACCAGGTCAAGTCGAATGAAAAGGGCGAAGAGACACTGACCCGGATCAGCGCCCTCGACGATGATGCGACCAACCCGTTGCCCAACTTGTTCGACACGACAAACGACGACAGCGCTGTCAAGTTTGTCGCTCCGGCCGATGGAACCTTCCGCATTACACTGCGCGACCGCTACAGCTCGTCGCGCGGCGATGGTTCATTCGTGTATCGGTTGATCGTGCGCAACGAAACGCCCGACTTCCGCGTCGTGGCCATTCCCACCGTTCTGGCTCCGCCGGCAGCGCGTCAGGCCGCTCCATCGGGGATCACACTGCGCCGTGGCGACAACTTCCCCATCTTCGTGATGGCGATGCGTCGCGATGGATTCACCGGCCCGATCACGATCTCCGCCGAAGGACTGCCGCCGGGCGTCTCGTGTCCCGAAGTGACATTGGGCACGACACCCACCAGCGGGATCTTGGTCTTCACCACCACCGAGGATGCTCCGGCGTTCGCGGGTTCCGTCAAGCTCGTGGCGAAGGGTCGCATTGAATCGCCCGCCGCGGTGGAAGCCGTGGCAACCGCCCAGGTGACCACGAAGGCCGCAGTGGACGCGCTCGCCGCGGCCGACAAGGCGCTCGCCAAGCCAACGGAGGATCTCGCCAAGGCCAATGAGGCGTTGGCTGCCGCCAAGACGGAACTCGCCGCAAAAACCGATGACGAAGGCTTGAAAAAGAAGGTGGCGGACGCCGAGGCCAAGGTCACCGCCGCAGCAGCCGCGCACAAGACGGTGGCCGATGCGCGGACCGCGGCCGATCTAAAAGTGAAGGAGACGCAGACCGCCCTGCAACAGGCGGAAGCCGCCCGGATCGCGGCCGCCAAAGAGGTCGTCCACCCCGCCCGCTACGGCACCGTCCTGTGGAATGTCGCCCAAGCCAACCAGCCCGCCGAGGCCCGCGTGGCCCAGTCGATCGACCTGTCGGTGATTGAGGAATCATCTCCGATTCAATTCGTCACGACCGTTCACAAGGTCGAGGCGAACCATAGCCGACAGATTTTGGTCCCGGTGAAAGTCACCCGCCGCAACGGCTTCGATCTCCCAGTGAACCTAGCCTTCGCCGGCCAGCCGCAGAACGCCCAGATTGAGGCCAAGGCGGTCCCCAAAGAGAAGTCCGAGGAACTGCTCCGCGTCTTCATCCCGCCAAACGCGCCGGTGGGAACCTACGTGATGTTCCTGACGAGCACCGCGCAGGTCTCCTATCGCAAAAACCCCGGCAAGGCGGACCGGTTCAAGGCCGAGTTCACCGCGGCCGAGACGGCGGCCACCGCCGCGGCCGAAGCATTGAAGAACGCGACGACCGCCAAAGACGCCGCCGTCAAAAAGGCGACCGATGACGCGGCCAATCTGAAGAAAACGACCGACGCCAAGGCAGCCGCCGACAAGGGACTCGCCGATGCCCAGACCGCAGAGAAAGCCGCCGCCGAAGCACTGAAGACTGCCGGCGAAAACGCCGACGCCAAAGCCGCCGCCGAAAAGAAACTGACCGAAGCCCTGGCGCTGGTCAAGACCGCCACCGACGCGCAAGCGGCCGCCGAGAAGGCCCGGGCGGACGCCGATGCGGCCTCCAAGCTGGCGGAAGCGGACAAGGTGAAAACGGAAGCGGATGCCAAGGCGGCCGACGACAAGAACAAGGCGGCCATCGCCGAAAAGACCGCGGCCGACACGCGGTTCAAGGCGGCCGAC
>JANMLE010001729.1:0-3590 GCA_031372385.1 Planctomycetota bacterium
CGTCGAACTGCACCACGACCACCATCGGGATTTCGACCTTCCGTTGAGTCGGCTGAATCCGCGGCAGCATCCAATCCATTTCGAAGTCGTGGGTGAACGAGAACACGAACTCGTCAATGAGCCGGTCTTTCCCCACCGTCCGGGCAAGGAGACGGAGCGTGGTATCGGCGGGCATCTTGGGAATGAAATGCGTGCCGTAAAACTGGATCATCTCGTCGCGTCCACGCCCCCCGGTCATGACGGGAACGTGGTTGACGTAATTGTCCGGCGTCATCGTCGCGACGTTGGCAGCGGCATCCTTCGTGGCGAATTCGAGTTGGGTGTGCAGCTCCCACAGTCGAATCATTTCGGCTTCGGGCAAATTGGTAGTCATCGTCTCACTTCACCTGCACGGCCTGAACCTGCTTAATGGCTTCCAGTGCGGCTTCGGCTCCGCCGACTTCGCTCAGAAATTTGGCGGCGGATTGCAACATGGCGAGATCAACGGTCTGTCGGGCGGCGGGCCTGCCCAGTTTCTTGCCGACCTTCTTGATGGACTTCTTGCCACGCCCTGGTGAACCAATGCCGAGCGTTTTCCGGGCCGTGTAGAACGCCACCGAGAAACTGTTCTTGTTGATTGTGGCATCGGGATATTTCGCCATGACAGCCTCACTGGCTTCCTTGCTGCTCAGCTTCGGATTCGCCGTCCGAATCTCACGGATCACTTCGGACATCTTGAATTCTGCTGGCGGTTTCTTCTTGGCCATTGTTGCTCTCCGGTGAAAGTGGGGAATGAAAGGAATTCTGCCCGTCTCTGCCAACGTGCGGGGGCAGGACACGTCGCTCAGGTTCCTGGTCGCTTCACGTCGAGAAACTACACCGGCTTGACGTTTTCGGCACACGGACCCTTCTTACCCATGCCATCCGTGTACGTCACCTTTTGGCCTTCACGCAGGTCTTCAAAGCTGGCACCCTGGACAGCCGAAGAGTGGAAAAACAGGTCTTTGCCATTCGCTGTGGCGATGAACCCGAACCCCTTGTCCATCACCTTCTTGATCGTGCCTTCGGCCATGTCTGCATTTCCCGGAATGATTGTTTGGATGGGTCGCTGATCGACACACGATGCCGACTTGCTCCCATCGTTTGAAGGGAGGGAGTGTATCACGTCTACGGACCGTTTTTCCTGGGCAGGGGGTCCACGAACTCGCTCACCTGATCTTCTCCAACCACTCGGCGAAGTTCTGGAATGAGGTCGATAAGCTGCTGCCTGACTTTTCCGAACGGAAAGACTGGCTGCGAGTGCATGGAGCGGGAATGGATTTGTGAGTGGAATGAACGAGACATCATGGCCACATGTCAGGATGCCACATGGCAACGGAATCTGATTTTCTCGAATGCGTGACTGCCTTGAATGAGGTGACCGGGGCGTTCTTGGTGGTGCGAGCAAGGAATCCGTCAAGGCACCGATCGCTGCTCACGAGCATCTTCAATCGGTAGACTACATGTCCGGATGAACAGAAACACGAGCAGGATGCGAGACCGAAAATGGCACGGAAGAAAACCACTCCCGCTGTGCAGCCACCCCAGTCCATCAACATCAACGACGCCAACCTTGTAATGTTGGACCGGGGTTCACTGCTCAATCAAATCCATGCGATGATGCCGTTGCCGATTCGGGAAGAGGTTTGTGCGGATGGATCAGTTGTCTACGTGGGGGGTGATCCCGGTGAGGTTGTGGTCCGGGTCGCACCAAGCCGGATCACCGTATCCGTCTTCGGCATTGTGTGGGAGGGCTCGCATACCCCGGTGGTGAGTCCTCAGCCGCTCATGAGTCTGCACTGGAAGCGTCTGCCCGCCGCATTGCTGACGACATTCCTGCACACAATGATCGAAGCGGCTCGCCAACTGCGACGAGCCAAGTACCGCAGATGTGAGCGTTGTGGCGAGACAAAGCCACCGGAGTGGATGCACGACAACGGATCGTGTCAGGGATGTGCGGAACGTAGTGCATGACGGGTTCACGACGACATTGGCAGTTCGAGGCTTCATCCCGGCACACAAGAAACACCGGGTCGATTGGACAACACCAGACGAGCCGACGATTGGGTTGGCGGTGCATTACGGAGATCAACGGTGAGTGCCGCAGACAACACCTTCACTCCCGGCCCCACACCAACCACAGTCCGAAGTGCCGATGGCAAGATCCTCACCGCCCCGGACGACTGGGTTCTTTTCCCACCCGGTGATGCGGCTCTGACTCGTCGGGTAAAGGCTGCTGGCGATCATTGGGTCGTCGCCGAAAAGAAGGGCAGCAAACTCTTCTCCAGAGGCGTGTGGGCTTCAGCCGCCACCATTGAGCGGATTCGGGCTGAACTCGAAGTTGAACGATCCACTGAGAGTTTCGCCAAGAAGAAAGAGTCCGATGCCAAACGACGGGAGAAGGTGCAAGCCGAGTACGTTGAGGATTTTCAGGGTGCGGTCCTGATGTTCCTCGCCTTTCACCCCAACCACGCCGCACTTGCCCAGCGGCTCGCTCGGGCTGTAGCCGATCATGCGACACCCGTCGGTAGTGGGACGGTGGCACGAACGAAACGAATCCCGGTCGAGGACAGGGCCGAAGCTGCGGTGATCGCTTGGATGCGACATCAGACGACGGGGTATGATTCGATGCTCATCCCAAGGGTGAAGGGCAAACGGCGAGAAGTCCGGCGAATGCTGGCTCGGCGGTCACATGAACTGCTGGAGACCTATCGTCGTGGAACAGCGGCCCCTGAACAGTGTCCACTCCAACTGGCGTTGTTGAGTGATGGTGCTGGATGAGAAGTTGGTCCGGCCTCACGGCTTGATCGGGATCATCTTTTGATTCATCCGCTCGCCACGAATCAACTTCGTGCCCTCACCCGTCAGCCGCATCCGCCGCAGCGTCGCCTTCGTCGGCTTCGGTCGCGGAGACATCGCCGCCAGCACCCTCCGCTTGGCGGAATACTCGGGACTCTGCAGAACCGGGAGTGCCACTGCCCTCGCCTTCTGACCCACTGGCCCGGCACAGCTTCGCCGCCAGAGTTCGTACGAACCGGGATTACTGCGGGGAACGCCCAGCGCCTTTCGCCATGTCGTGACGCCCGTCAAAGAAACGCCCCACCAGTGACGAATCGCGGCACCGGACTCATTATGGACGGCCCTGACCAAGTCGCCATAGAGCGCCAGTGAGCGCGCCCGTTTGTTAAGAACCGAGGTGACAACCGGCCACGGAATCCGCCCATTGGAAATCCCGACAACCTGCACCATGCCCCGGTTTTCGTCCAGGATCCAGTCGCCGATCTTGAGTTTCGGCGGGTTGTACGGTCCGAATTGGAGTTGTTCGGATGCTTGCATCGCGCCGCCTCATCGTGGTTCGCCATTTTCCATCGCCAGAAACACTGCTCGCGTGTTGGTCAAAGTTGCAAGCCAATCGAATACGCATGGGACTGAAGGGGCTCCGTGCCCAGCGGGGCTGATTCTCGCGTTGCAGCACTTTGTCGTCAATTTTGGAATGCAGGGGCTGCGTGCTGGCGAACCTCACGACGTTACCGTGGATAAAGCAGGCGGCTGTGCGACGGTTCAGACCGGCG
>JANMLE010001758.1:0-1819 GCA_031372385.1 Planctomycetota bacterium
ACCTGCCGGACCGTGACCGAAACCAAAGTCTGCCGCACTCCCTACACCGTCTGCCGCCAGGAACCGTTCACGGTCACCAAGCGCGTTTCCCGCTGCGTGCCGCGCGAAGAGCAGGTCCAATGCACCCGCATGGTCACCAAGTGTGTTCCCCGCGTCGAAACGTACGAAGTCTGTCGAATGGTCCCGCAAACCATCTGCCCGGCCTCACCCTGTGCGACAGGCGGATGCGCCTCGGGCAACTGCGGCGTGCCGCAAGTCGCGCCACCGGCCGGCACGTCACCGACGCCGATTCCAGAAAACGGACCGGCTCCGGAGACACGTCCCATGACCAGGACACCACGCTTTCTGCGCAGTGCTTCCACGTGATTCGACCGGCCACCGTTTGACGAAACTTCAGGGGACGCGCTTCGATTGGAACGCGTCCCTTTTCGCTGGCCCGGATGATTCACCACGGAAAACACGGAAATTCACGGAAGGAAACCAAAGAACGAAGTTGCGATGAGTGAATTCCATCGCACGCAACAGACCGGCTGTAAGAAGGCGACTTGTTGCGACTCATCCCCTTCCGTGAACTTCCGTGTTTTCCGTGGTTCTCATGAATTATTTGGGCTGTGATCCCAACAGCGCCGCGCCGACATGCGTTGCCCGCCGGTGATCGCTCATCACGAGTGATTCCCGAACTCATGGCGGGTGCGGCACCGACCCTGTAGACTCCTCCCCCACCGAGATGCGACACCAGATGAGACATCGATTGCCCCTCGCTCCGAAGAGACCCGTCATGGCAACAACATCGCCCGTGCGGTCTGGGTTTCGAATGGCCGGACCCGATGCGACTCCCACCGTCTACGCACATCCGCCGCTGGTCGAGAGCTGGCTCGGTATCGACTTCGCCACCGATGTCACACTGAATGCCGCCGAAGCCGAGGCCCTGCGCGTGACCCTGGGACCGGAATGGCCGGGGACTTGGACGGACTTCTCCAGCGGCCCGATGCCACATGGCTCGCAACTGACGAACGTCATGGGCGACCGCGCCCTGCGCCTGACGTCGCGCGGGTTCTCGTTCGGTTGGCTCGGATACGGCGGCGAACGGTATCCGCGCTATGAGTCGGTCCGCGATGGATTCGTCGTGGTGCTGGATGGCCTTCGCATGCTGGCGGGTCGCAACGGCCAGACGCCGGTTCCGCAACGCTGGTCCGTGCGGTACGTGAATCGGATTCCCCGCGGCACCGTTTGGTCAACACCCGGCGATTGGTCGTTCTTCGCGCTGTGGCAACCCGGCCCGCTCCAGAGGTTGGGAACCGATCCCACCGGTTTTCAGGCACGCTGGGATCTGTCGTTGGATGCTGAACTCGGAAGCCTGTCGATCGAGTTCCGCCACGCCTCTGCCGAGCACACGGAAGAGACCGAAAATGTCTGGATCACGCTGACCACCAGCGGCCCGGTCGACAACGCCGATACGAGCCTGTTCGACGGCCTCGACTACGGCCGCGAAGTCATCGTCCGCGGCTTCAACGAACTCGTCTCCACCGAAGCCAAAACCTTCTGGGGTGTTCGTACTCGCTGAGGCGAGGAGGGAAGTGCAAAGTGAGAAGTGCCAATTGCAAAGTGCAAAATGGCATGGCAATCAATGCACGATCTTCACTTTGCACTTTGCACTGATCGCTTCTCACTTGGCACTCTCGATCAGCTTTTGCAAAACCGGAACGCGGCGTTTGCCTTCCGTCGCCGCCTTCGCGTCCTGACCATCCTGGATCACGGTGTCCCAGAGTTCGATCGCGGCCTTGGCCATGTCGGGGCGTTGCTTCGCGTACTGATCCGG
>JANMLE010001790.1:0-2148 GCA_031372385.1 Planctomycetota bacterium
GTCGCGTCGCTCCACTTGAGCGAGCTGCGGTGCTCGTCGAACAGCCCGCGCAGCTCGCCCCACGGGACCGAACAGATCGCGTCGCAACCGGCGTCCTGCAACCGCAGCAGATGCCCGGCCGAGTACGTCCCCCGGTCCGAGATCATCGTCAGCTGGAGATTCGGCAGATGCTTCCTGAGCAGTTCGGTCTGCTCATGCACGGCCGTGCGACCGTTCTGATTGCCGTCGACCGTGTGTCCGCACATCGGCATCGGACCGAACTCGTCGACCACCACGCCCAGCCCGATGTGGATCATCTTCGACCCGTTCGGAACGTCGTCCATCGCGCGCCCCTTCGTGATGTGCGCCGGGTCGAGCGTGGCGTCGCTGCGGATCAACGGCCGCTGCGATTTCTCGTCCACACCATTCACACCATTCACACCATTCACACCATTCACACCATCCACACCGACCACACCGACCACGCCGACCCGCGCCACCGCGTCCGCGTACGCGCCGGTGAACAACACGTGGGTCGGGTCGTAATGAATCTCGGTCAATGGCACGCCGTACCGCTCCGCCACCCGCAACGCGATCTCACTGAGCAGCGAATGCCGCACGTCATACATCGCATCCAACGCCCGCCCCAGCCGGTCATCGTTCAACTTGTCCGCCGCGATCCCCCACAGCACATCCGCCCCGCTCTCCCACGCCCACTCCGCCACCCGACTCAGCGCGACCGGCGAATAAACCCGCGCGGCAATCAGCAAACTCAAAATGTCCCCGTGACCAAACTCGGCCTGCTCGTCCACCGGGACATGCCGGTCAATGATCTCCGCCACCCCCATCTGTCGCAGCAGCGGCGCAATCACCGCGAGACTCCCGACCGCAGCCCCCTCCGCATCAATCTGGTTTCCATACCATGTCGCATTCATCCACGCAGTCTGGACGCCCTGCGCAAAATGCGCCAGCCCCAGCAAATGAAAAAATCAAGGTTGCGGAAAATAAGTTTAACCGTGAGCCAACGGCGAAGGTGTCGGGTGCCAGCGCCCCATTTCGTGTCCCAACAGTGCCCGCGGAGACGAACGCTTCCGCCCGCTCCGCCTTCGCCGTTGGCTCAGGGTTAAACGACTCGGATGTCTTGCTCTCCGTCGCGCGCGTGAAGAAGATCGCGTCGCTGATGCTGACATGTTCGGCGAAAACTGGTACACCTTCACCCGCCTTGAGTCAGGATGACAGTAACCGGGGAGACGATTGATGGGCGTGCCCATTTCCCAGATGTGGACGGTGGCCAGTTATGTGCTCGGCAAGCGGCTGCGCGGCGTGAAGCGCTATCCGCTGGTGCTGATGCTCGAACCGCTGTTCCGCTGCAATCTGGCGTGTGCCGGATGCGGCAAGATCCAGCATCCCGCCGAAGTGCTGCGCCAGAATCTGACTCCCGAACAGTGCTTCAAGGCGGTCGATGAATGCGGCGCGCCGCTCGTTTCCATCCCCGGCGGCGAACCGCTGCTGCATCCGCAGATCCATGAGATCGTCGCCGGTCTGGTGGCCCGCAAGAAATACGTTTACCTCTGCACGAACGCGATCCTGCTCGAAAAGCACCTCGACCGCTTCCAGCCGTCCAAGTACCTGTCGTTCTCGGTGCATCTGGACGGACCGCGCGAAGAGCACGACTTCGCCGTCTGCCGCGAGGGGGTGTACGACGTGGCGATCAGCGCGATCAAGCTGGCGGTGGCGCGGGGCTTTCGAGTCACCACGAACACGACCGTCTACAACAACGCCGATCCGAAGGCGATGCGCGAGATGTTCGACACGCTGATGGGCTATGGCGTCGAGGGGATGATGATCTCGCCGGGCTATCAGTACGAGAAGGCTCCCAGCCAGGACTTGTTCCTGCAGCGCAACCAGACGGTCAGCCTGTTTCAGCGGATCTTGGGGAATGCGAAGAAGAATTGGCGGTTCAATCTGTCGCCGCTGTTCCTGGAATTCCTCAAGGGGAAATGGAACCTCGAATGCACGCCGTGGGGCATGCCCGCGTACAACCTGTTCGGCTGGCAGAAGCCCTGCTACCTGCTGAATGAAGGTTACTGCGAAACATTCCAAGAGTTGCTCGACACCACCGACTGGTCGAAGTACGGACGCGCCAGCGGGAACCCCAAGTGCGCCGAC
>JANMLE010001831.1:0-1650 GCA_031372385.1 Planctomycetota bacterium
TCCGAAATCTTCGGCCTGTTCGACCTGAAAGCCCGCCACGGCAAGGGAACGAAGAGCATCGGGCCGAAGTAGGCACGCATCGCTCGCGGCCAGGAAGGAAACGATTCCACGTTTAGCCCCAACGCCAACGGCGTGGGAGCGGACGGGGTCGAACCGCTGATCGCACGCACGCCGTTGGCGTGGCGGCTAAACGTGTCTCGCGGAATGTCATGCCGCCCGATGGAGTTTGCCGACGATCCGCTCGAAGTCGTCTGTCGACTGAAAGTCGATGATGATCTTGCCGCGATCCTTGGCCGACAGTTTGATTTCCACCACCGCGCCGAGGCAGTCCCGCAATTGATCGCGCAGGCTCAGCACATGTGGCGTCAATTCGACGACCGTGGTCTCAGACTTGGACTTCTTCCCCTTCATGGGGAGAACGTCACCGTTCTCGGCCAGCAGCTCGCGGACCGCTTCCTCGGTCTTGCGGACGGAGAGGCTTTCCTTCTGGATGCGCTGGCACAGCGCCAACTGCTGGTCGCTGTCCTTGAGCGACAGCAGCGTCCGGGCGTGGCCGCCGGAGATCTTGTCCGACAGCAGGTCCGACTTCACCACCTCGGGGAGTTCCAGCAACCGCAGCATGTTGCTGACGGTGGACCGGTCCAGGCTGAGCCGCCGCGACAAGTCTTCAATGGAGCATTCGAACCGCTTCAGGTAATCCTGAAACGCGGTCGCCTTTTCCAGCACGTTCAGATCCTGGCGTTTCAGGTTTTCTTCCAGGGCCACTTCGCTGACCTGCTGGTCGGTCAGGTCGAGAACCCGGCAGGGGACTTCCTGCAAGCCGGCCTTCTTGGCCGCGATCAGCCGTCGCTCACCGGCGATCAACTGGTATCCACCGCCGGCTGCGCGAACGAGCAGCGGCTGCAACACGCCGTGCTGGCGGATGCTGTCGACCAGTTCGTTCAGGGCCGATTGTTCGAATTCTTGTCGCGGCTGAAACGGATTCCGTTCGATCAGGTCGACGTGCACCACCGACTGATCGCCGACACTCGCGCCGTCTGTGCCGCCCATGACACCCGAGCCCATCAACGCATTCAGTCCACGTCCCAGTCGTCGTCGTGATGGTTCCGGAATTCCCGCGTCATCCATGATTTCTTCCTTGCGAATAAGCCACCCCGCCCGGCAGTGCCTGGAGCTCGGACCACATCGAGTTGGCCAAGGGGGTTTGAGGGCGGGAATGTATCCGCGACCCCGCGATTCGGACAAGACGAAAATCACCCGTCGTCCATCATCCGGACCCCAGCGCGACGCGATGCCCGACCAGCGTCTTGCCGTCATTAGGCGAGCGGCAGATGAGGTTTACCCACATACAAGCACGCAGCGCAAGCAAGTGTGCCTGAAAACTCACTCGCTTGCGCCGCGTGCTTGTATGCCAATTCTTGCCGATCGCCTTACTTCGCGTACTCGACCACCCGCGTTTCGCGCAGGACGGTGACCTTCACTTCGCCGGGGTAGGTCAGCGACTGTTCAATGGCGGCGGCGAGGTCTCGGCAGAGACGGGCGGCTTCGCGGTCGCTGACGTCCTGGGGGTTGACGATCACGCGCACTTCGCGGCCGGCCTGCACGGCGAACGCCTGTTCGACACCGGGGAAGCCGCAGGCCAGCGACTCC
>JANMLE010001850.1:0-2209 GCA_031372385.1 Planctomycetota bacterium
CGCGAATGGGCGCGAATGAAATGCGGGATCAGGATTCGTTGATTTCCAAATTCTGCTCGTCTTCTTCCTCTGATCTTCCTCTGTCTTCATTCGCGTCCCTTCGCGTGATTCGCGGGCAACTCTTCAGGGGTTGGCGTGGCCGCGGCTTTGCGCGGCTCGTTGAAACTTGCTTTTTCCGGGCGGTGAATCCACGATGCGTCGATGACAATCCCTTGGGAACCGTTGCGACCGATCCTTGCCGCTCATCAGCGGTTTGTGATTTCCAGCCATGTTCGACCCGACGCCGATGCCATCGGGTCGGAGATCGGGCTGGCTCGTGTGCTGCAGGCGCTGGGCAAGAGTGTCCAGATCATCAATCATTCCCCCACGCCCCCCAACCTGTTGTTCCTCGACCTTGGGCGTGAGGTGAAGCAACTCGGGGTGAGTGCGACAGCGGCGGAGATCGCTTCCGCGGACGTCCATTTCATCGTGGACACCAGTTCTTGGGTCCAGTTGAACGAGGTCGGCAAGGCGATGCGGGAATCGTCCGCGCTGCGGGTGGTGATCGACCACCATGTCAGCGCCGATGACCTCGGGGCCACCGAATTCAAGGACACCCAATGTGAGGCGACCGGGTCGCTGATCTTTGACCTGTCGCAGTTCCTGGAGATCGATCTGCCGGCCGACGCGGCCACGGCATTGTTTGCGGCGATCGCGACCGACACCGGTTGGTTTCGGTTTTCGGCGGTGACCAGCCAGACCATGCGGCGGATCGCCCGGTTGATGGAATACGGGGCCTCGCCCGCAAACATCTTCCGCGAGTTGTACGAGCAATCCACGCTGGCGCGCCAGCATCTGGTCGGCCGGGCGCTGTCGCGCATGACTCTCGAATGCGACGGCGATCTGGCGTATGTGTCGATCCCCTGGTCCGATTTCGAAGAGACCGGTGCGGTGTCGTCGGACACCGAGGATCTGGTCAACGAGTGCCTGAAAATCACCGGGACGAAGGGGGCGTTCATTGCGATTGAGATGCAAAACAAGCAGGTGAAAATCAGCTTCCGGAGTCGGGTCGAGGGGCTGGACGTCGCGAAGATCGCCGAGCAGTTCGGTGGCGGCGGGCACCGTCAGGCGGCGGGAGCGACGCTGCCCGGACCGTTTACGGAATCGATCGAGAAAGCCCGGACCGCCATGACGCAGACGATCGTTGCTTTGCGAACCGCGTGACGACATAGGTCGAGGCTCGTGCCAACTTCCGACGGACCGCACGCAGACGAGGAAACCTGTTCTGCCGAAAACAACGTCTGCCAGCGGGAAATCATCAGGCGGCGTGATGGGCCGCATTGGTTAACCTTGACCGGCCCCTGTCCGATCGGTTGAGATGATCGCGTCCCTCCCGCCCCGCTTTCCTTCCTGCCTGCTGAAATGACCCGCCAACCTGATCGCTCGAACCTGCCTGACTGCCGTCCCGCCTGTGGGCCGATTGAAACTTGAGATTTCCAACGTCGTGTCGTGTTTTCGGAGGATCTCCGCATGGCAAGCTCGTCGCCTGAATCGCCCCCGCCGCTGGCTCCTGTCATCTCCGCATCGCACGGCGAGACGACCGCGCGCCGCGGTTTCTTGAGTCTCCTGGCGATGGTGGCTGGTGGCATCGCCGGCCTGGTCCCCTTCGCAGCCGGGACGTTTTTCTTTCTGGACCCGATCCTGCGGAAACGAAAAGGGGCCGCGGGCGGAATGCTGCGGGCCGCCGACCTGAGCGAACTCCCCGAGGACGGCACGCCAGTCCGCGTCACGTTGCGGTCGGACATTGTCGATGCTTGGACGATCTATCGCGACCGGGTGATCGGCAGCGTCTACCTGCGGTTGATGCCCAACGGCCAGGTGCTGGCGTTCAACGACACGTGTACTCACCTGGGTTGCAAGGTCGATTACCAGCCGGCCGAAAAGCGGTTCTTCTGCCCCTGTCACCAGAGTGCGTTTGAACTCGACGGGAAACGGAAGAATCTGACGCCGCCCCGTGACCTGGACGGTTTGGAGGCGGAGGTCAAGGACGGTGTGGTCTGGGTGAAGTACCAGAACTACCGCACCGCGACCGACAAGAAGGAGGCCATTTGATGAAAGCTCTTCTCGACTGGCTCGACCATCGCACGGGTTACAAGCTGCTGGTTCAGGAAGCTCTGGACGAGCCGATTCCCGGCGGAGCGCGGTGGCGCTACATCACCGGCAGCATGCT
>JANMLE010001852.1:0-11120 GCA_031372385.1 Planctomycetota bacterium
TCGTGCCGTTTCGCGCGGCGGTGATTGCGATCTTGGTCTCGGTGACGATCTCTACGCTGCTCGGGCTGCTGCCTCCCGCGGGGACCAAGTTCATCATCGACTATGGACTGAGCGGCCGGCCGTTGCCCGAGTTCTGGCGCACGCTGTATCCCGCGCTGGCCGATCCGAAGACGCTGTTGCTGGTCACGGTGCTGGCGGTGTTTGTCGTCACGCTGCTGAAGATCGTGATTCACATCTGGGGGCGGTGGTACGCGACTCGGATTGCGAAGCAGATTCAGTTGAATCTGCGCCGCCGGGTCTTCGAACACGCGGTCCGGCTGCCGCTGCATCGTGTGCAGGAACTTCGCTCGGGCGGCGTCGCGTCGATTCTGCGGGAAGATGGCGGCAGCGTCGGTGAGCTGGTGTTCGGCATGTTGTTCAATCCCTGGCGGGCGATCATTCAACTCGTGGGGAGCCTGGCGATCCTGGCGTGTGTCGACTGGACGCTGCTGCTGGGGGCGATCGTCCTGTTGCCAACGGTCTATCTGACGCATCGCGCGTGGATCAACAGCATCCGGCCGCAGTTTCGCGTGATCCGGAAGCAGCGGGAGCAGATCGATGCGTCGGCGACGGAAACCTTCGCCGGCATGCGCATCGTCCGCGCCTTCAGCCGACAAAAGCGCGAGGCGTCGCGGTTCACCACCGAGAACAACCTGATGGCCCGGCAGGAACTGTACGCCTGGTGGTGGATGCGGATTGTCGAAATGGTGTGGGAGGCCCTGATCCCGATGGCCAGTGCCGCGCTGCTGTTTTACGGCGGCTGGCGCGTGCTCGAAGGACACATGACCGTCGGCGATCTGATGATGTTCCTGGTCTACCTGCTGATGCTGCTGGAACCGCTCGCCACACTCGCTTCAAGTGCGACGCAGTTTCAGAACAGCCTCAGCGGGTTGGACCGCGTCCTCGATCTGCTCGGTGAATCGCGCGAGATGCCGTCGTCATCGAACTCCCTCCACGCCGACAAGCGGCAGGTGGCCGGACACATCGCGTTTGAAGACGTCTCCTTCACCTACCCCGGCACCGAGACCCCCGCGCTGAACGGCGTCAACCTGAGCATCAAGGCCGGTCAGATCGTGGCGCTCGTCGGACCCAGCGGCGCGGGCAAGACGAC
Source organism: Planctomycetota bacterium (assembly GCA_031372385.1). Taxonomy (GTDB): domain Bacteria; phylum Planctomycetota; class Planctomycetia; order Planctomycetales; family Planctomycetaceae; genus Schlesneria. Next base: position 1,151 of record JANMLE010001852.1, read on the forward strand.
GCTCAGCAACCTGGTGGCCCGCTTCTACGATCCCACATCGGGCCGGGTGACACTCGACGGCCGCGACCTGCGCGACTTCGATGTCGAATCGTTTCGCTCGCTGCTGGGCGTGGTCGAGCAGGATGTCTTCCTGTTCGACGGGACGATCCGCCAGAACATCGCCTACGCCCGGCGCGACGCGACCGAAGCCGAGATCCACGCGGCGGCCGAAGCGGCGAACGCCACGGAGTTCATCAACCGCTTCACCGACGGCCTGCAAACCGTGATCGGCGAACGGGGCGTCCGCTTGAGCGGCGGACAGCGCCAACGCCTGGCGATCGCGCGCGCCATTCTGGCCGACCCCAAGCTGCTGATCCTCGACGAAGCGACGAGCAACCTCGACACCGAGAGCGAACGTCTGATCCAACAAAGCCTCGGGACATTGATGCACGGCCGCACCAGCGTCGTCATCGCCCACCGCCTGAGCACCATCGCCAGCGCCGACCTGATCGTCGTCATGGAAAACGGCCGCATCAGCCAGACGGGAACTCACGCGGAACTGATGTCGATGGGCGGCAAGTACCGCACGATGGTGGAACAACAAATCCACATGACCCTCGGCACGATGACGACCAACGGAACCGTCGGTTGAGTTGAGTGCAACCGGCCGCCGATGTTGGTTTGTGGTACGGTCGGTTCACCGAACCACTTTCGCAGCCGACGATCCCAATTGGTACTCGGGAGGTATTGCAGTCAATCATGAATGGCAGTCGGGGAACGTCCCACGACGGTCAGGTTTTGCTTTGCGGAAGAAGTTTCTCCAAACCATCACAGATGCCCCTCAGAATCAAGAGTTTGGCTTCAGTCCCTTCAAGTGAGGTCAGTTGCAGGTCGTCGGGCTGAAATAATTGGTTTGGCAATTTCGGTTCCTTCGTTGGACTCCACTTCCGTCCCAACATTTTCGCCACGAACTTCTGGATTCGATTCCAGTCATCTTTCTGACGGGGGTCATCGGGATGAGCATCGCGATTTCGCATTGGAAAGACGATTTGGAAGTACTCTGCCGAATCCTTGCCGACCTCCACAGATAGCTCGACGTACAAATCCTTCTTCTCATCCGGTTCAGGTCTTGTTGGGTTTTTCTTTTTGATAATCTCCCGTGCCTCAACACTGAACGTATCGACTCCCCCGCTCAAGCAGTCAGTCGTGCAACATGCCACGCACTTTGCGAAAAGGAATAACTTCCGCGAGACGGCGGGTCCCGTTGGTTCGTCGATTGATTCAAACAGTTCATTCGCGTTATGAGCATTCTCCGAATGACTGGCCTCACGGAACACCTCAGTTCCCGTTGTCTTCCAAACCGCCTTCTCATGGAGCGTGACAAACCGTTTGTGGGCGTTCCGCAGTTGCTCGTCGAGGGGAAGACGCCAAGGATTCGGAGTGAGGCTTTGTAACCACTCATCGCGTCCGAGTTGCCGGTATTCGGACTGGCATTCCATCAGCAGGCGATTGAGTTCTTCCAAGATTGCTCGCTGAACGCCAGTGACGTCATCGTTGCCGAGTTGATGCACATTCGACTTGCGTACATGCTTCTTGAGGAATCTGTACTCAGCCTCATATTGAGAGTTTCTTCGACCTTCCAGTCGGTCGGAGAGAACTCGAACCAACGCCAAAATCCCATTGCCGTCCGCCGCCGTCCTTTCGACTCGGATAGGAAGCTTCGGCAACAGGTTCGTCATCAACTCTGTAGCACACTCCAACCATGCTTTGAGAAGGGTGGTATTGAGTGCAGGAGCCATCAGAGTGGAAGCGTGAGCATTTGCTTTTGCCAAAACATTACTCGCCTGCGATTGTTCGACAAACTCCACATAACGTTTCCAAACTTCTCCGGACAACTCCTTGATGACCCCTGTGTTCATCAGGAATGAGGGATCTGGCAATACAGACGGAGCGTCGAGAGTCAAAACCACAATTCGTTTCTGCGCCCGAACCAGTGCATGATCCAGCGTTTCCTTGATTCGCAGACGAAATCTCTCCAGAGACGCAAAGCACTCGTCGCGATAACCCGGATTCAACCCGACCCACCATCCGCGCAGACGGTGCCACAGCTTGACTGTGGCCACGGCTTGGCGTCGTGATAACAAGAAGAAGTCTCCATTCCGTTCGCAGCGAAGCCGCGCAACGAGCTTGCCGCTTGGCGCTGTTACGACGAAGTGAGCGTTCTCTTCAGTGACGAGCAATTCCTCCCGCCAAATCTTCGCCAGCAGTCGTTCGACGTCACGGATCGCGGCCTTTCCTTCGTGAAGTTCTGGGATCTGCACGACACGACGGCCGCCCAATTCCCAAGTCTCGCCCGGAACTTCCAACCTCAATTCGGGGCAAATCGACGCGACCATGATGGTGGCTTGACGTTCCAGTGACAAACGCTTGTCCGATTCAAAGTGTGCTTTGCGTGCCCCGTCAAACGTTGTTCGCGCATGGATTGCACCATCGACATGTTTGATCGCCGCTGACGTCAGGCCGTCTCGCTTGATTTGGTGCATCAATGCGGATAATTCGCGTCGCGTGGTGCGAGGAAGTGTAACTTGATCGGCCGACACGAATAGTCCCGTGATCTTGTGGCCTTCATCAATGGACGTCGCCCTCGTCTTGCGGTGATTCAACCGAAAGCGAGAACCCTTCAAGACTGCCTCCAACACAGTCTGAACATGCTCTCTCATCTGTTGAGGAGTCTCAAGCTTTTGCTTCTTGGCTGCCGAGGCGGAAATGGAAATGGTCAAATCATCGAAGTACCGCGTGTAAACGAAATCTCGCGCAAGATGAAACGTGATCTTGTCGTCGAACTTCGCAAAAACCAAATTGGCGATCGCGGGCGATGTTGGTGCTCCTTGCGGAAGCCGGCCGCGATGTGTCACGAGGCGTGCCACGAGAACTGCACTGTCGTGGGTCCATTCGCCAGTAAACGGTTCAGATGCCGATCGAATCCACATACCGCTTTTCAATGATTGCAACGTTGAAATGACATCGTTGACGTGAACCGAAGGAAAGAAGTCGGCAAGGTCAAAGGTGGTGACAAAACGTTGGCCCACATGAGTGGCCGCGTTTGCCAGAATGCCAACCCGCTAATTTGCGCCCGTGTCCTTGCTGCGACCACCGAGCACTTGCCGTGGTAGCTCGGACTGGGCGATGGCGAGTGGTAATCACAATAACGCTCGTTGGACTCGCCTCAACGGAGGAATCGGAATCAACAGCGTTCGCTTGCCGTGGTTTCCCTTGGGAACTTCGCGGCGTTGGTACAAACCGATCGCTTTGGGCCAATTCTTGAAAGGGTGCTGCTCAAAAAATGTCGGCCTGTACGCGAAGGCGTGAATCAACTTTGGGGTGACCCATGTGTATCGATGATGAACTTCAGCACAGATCATTGCGACCAGTGACCGCTTTCCCAGAGAGGAATGGCGAAGGTTTTGCCATTCGGAAAAGTCTGTCAGACGCGAATCGTTACCGTCACCAAACACCCACTTCAAGAGTGCATGCTTCGTGGGGAACGCACGATGAACCGAGTCAATCAAACCCGGTGGAAGATCGTCAACGTATTGCGCATCGTAGACCAATCTCAGGACTTGATAAGGTGGCCGTTTCCATAAGAACTCGCGAAGTGCGTTCATTGGTTCGGAAAGTGAAGAATCACTCAAGAGCCGTTGACTCCAGAGCCGTTGGATCTCGAATGACGCAGTAGAGCGGTCCATGGAAAACCGAAATGTTCGTGATGTCGAACGGAGAGAAAAAAGGGGCGATGGCTCCTACGCAGGTGCCTCCCACAGGAGCGAAGCGACCATGGGTGGCGTAACGCCAAAAATGAATTGCCACACGCATCAGCCGCGATAACACGGCCTACCCACCGCGCATGTGGACTGCGAAAGCTAGGTGCTGCCATCGCCCCTCTCAGGCGAGATCATGCGGTTCGCCCGTGTCGACCGTCAAGCCAGTGATCTCAGCGGCACGTCCTGGCGTCCCGGAGCCGGTCGGGCTACATCAGCATCGTCAGCAGCGACTTTTTGAGTCGCACCAGCTTCAGCACGGCGAGGGATTTGGCTTGCAGGGGGTAGGGTTCGTCGGCGTGCATGCGGCCCTTCAGGGTGTCGGTCGATGTGTCCAGTTCGGGTTGCCAGCATTCGTTCGCGGCGTGCGGAGGGAGGCGGAAGGGGATCGGTTCGTTGTGTGAGTTGAACAGGATCAGCAGCGTGTCGCCGGTGATGTGCTTCCCCTTCTCGTCGATCTCGTCGAGCATCTTGCCTTCCAGGCGCATCCCCAGGCAGCGGGTGTAATGTTTGTTCCAGTCGTGGTCGGTCATCTCGACCCCCAGCGGGGTCAGCCACAGGATGTCGCGCACCGATTCACCGCGGATCGGGCGACCCTGGAAGAACTGGCGCCGTTGCAACACCGGCTGTTCGCGCCACAGTTTGATCAGCCGCTTGACGAACTCGTGGAATGACTCTTCCTTTTCGGTCAGCCGCCAGTGGAGCCAACTGACGGGCGTGTCCTGGCAGTAGGCGTTGTTGTTTCCCAACTGCGACTGGCTGAATTCGTCGCCGCTGCGAAGCATGGCGACCCCCTGCGACAGCAGCAGCGTGGCCATGAAGTTTCGCTTCTGACGTTCGCGCAGTTCCAGCACCGCGGGGTCGGTCGTGGGGCCTTCGACGCCGCAGTTCCAACTGATGTTGTGATTGTCCCCGTCGCCGTTGTTCTGGCCGTTGGCCTCGTTGTGCTTGTTGTTGTAGCTGACCAGATCCTGCAGCGTGAAGCCGTCGTGGGACGTGACGAAGTTGATGCTGGCATAGGGCCGCCGGCCGTTGTGCGCGTACAGGTCGCTACTGCCGCACAGGCGCGTGGCGAATTCGCTGGCGGTATTTCCGTCACCCCGCCAGAAGCGCCGCAGGCAATCGCGGTACTTGCCGTTCCATTCCGTCCACAGCACGGGGAAGTTGCCGACCTGATAGCCGCCGGGGCCGACGTCCCACGGTTCGGCGATCAGTTTCACCTGCGACAGCACCGGGTCTTGGTGGATGATGTCGAGGAAGGCCCCGAGCCGGTCGACGTCGTGCAGCTCGCGCGCGAGCGCCGCCGCCAGATCGAACCGGAAGCCGTCGACGTGCATCTCCTGCACCCAGTACCGCAGGCTGTCCATGATCAGTTGCAGCACGCGCGGCGTCTGCATGTTGAGCGTGTTGCCGCAGCCGGTGAAATCCACGTAGTGGCGCTGGTCGTGCGGCGACAGGCGGTAGTACGACGCGTTGTCGAGACCCTTCATCGACAGCGTCGGGCCGAGATGGTTCCCTTCGCACGTGTGGTTGTAGACCACGTCCAGGATCACTTCGAATCCGTTGCGGTGCAGCGTGCGCACCATGCGCTTGAATTCGTTGACCGACGCCTGCGGACTTTGATCGATGGCGAACCGCAGATCCGGCGCGAAGAACCCCAGCGAGTTGTAGCCCCAGTAATTCTTGCGGCCGGCGTCCGCCAGGAACCGCTCGTCGATATGGTGATGGACCGGCAACAGCTCGATGGCCGTGACGCCGAGTGATCGGAGATGCCGCAGCGATCCCTCACTGGCCAGCCCTTCGTAGGTGCCGCGGTGCTCCTTGGGAACCCAGGGACTCTTGTAGGTGAAGCCCTTCACCTGGACTTCGTAGATGACGGACTTGTGCCACGGAATGCGGGGCGGTTCGTCCCCCATCCAGCGGAACGAGTTGCTGATGACCGCCCCCAGCGGCGCGGTGGCGGCGTTGTCGCGTTCGTCGATGCTCAGGTCGATCGCCGGATCACCGATCTTGTAACCGAAGGCGGCATCGTTCCAAGTCAGGTCACGGCCGATCGCCTTGGCATACGGGTCCAGCAGCACCTTGTTGGCGTTGAAGCGGTGGCCCCGGTGCGGCTGATACGGTCCGTGCGCCCGAAAACCATAGAGCTGGCCGGGTCGGACATCCGGTGCATAGCCGTGCCAGACCCGATCGGTCTGTTCGGGAAGCGGGATGCGGTGGGTTTCGCGGGAGGCACTGGCCGAATCAAACAGACAGAGATCGATTTGAGTGGCGTGGTCCGAAAAAACAGCGAAGTTGACGCCCTTGCCGTCCCAGGTGGCTCCCAAGGGCGAGGGCCGGCCTGGCCAGATTCGCATCGTTTCCAACTCCTGATATGGATTGTCCCGGTTCCACCGGAACCTCGGATCGATTCATGGGTCGACACCACCGCTGAGGTGGGACGGATTTCCAATCCGTCCGGCGTTGACGGACGGATTGGAAATCCGTCCTACGAGCCGGGTCGGTCGCCCTTTCAAAACCGCGGCGGATTGTAGCAGCCTCCCCGATTGTGCGAAGACCGATTGGCGTGCCGGATCACCAGGCATGCAACCGACGTACCTCGCGGCATTGGACCGGACCGCGATACCATGCCCCTTCTGAGTGGAAGCCGAAGTCGTGAGAATCCGAGAAGGGGTCGGGAGTCTTTTTCAATCCGCACGATGTCGCTAAAAAAGTGCTCAGATCTCGGCCTTGCGGCATGAAAAAGACTCCCGACTCCCTCGCGACGGCGGCGTTTCGAACAGCCTCTGAGTGGAAGCCGAAGTTGTGAGTCAGGAATCGCCGATGGATCGTTCGCGCAAGTCGCTTGCCTATCACGTCGCATGGTATGTCGACGTTGAATCAGTCCGGCACGATGTGACGGTGCGGATTGGCGGCGGACGCCTGCTGGAAATTGTCTCCGGATGCGCGGCCGATGCCGTCGAATTGGGACGCGTGGCCTGGATTCCCGGCTTGGTGAACGCGCACACGCATCTGGAGTTCAGCCTGCTCGCCGAGCCGATCCCCACGACGGGACGGTTCACCGACTGGATTCGCCGCGTGGTGGCGTATCGGCGGGACCATGCGGACGTGACGTCATCGGCGATCCGGGCGGGTGTGGCCGAGTCCCTGCGATCGGGCACCACTTTGATCGGCGACATCGCCACCACCGGCTGGACTCCGCGCGATTATTCCGCGGCGGGATTCTCGGGAGTCGTGTTTCAAGAGCTGTTGGGACTGGGCGACGAGCGGGTCGCGTCGCAGTGTGAGCTCGCGCGATCGGTTGCCGCGCATCCGCTGCCGAGTCCAGCGGCGTTGGCCACGATGCCGGTGCAGTTCGGTCTCAGTCCGCACGCCCCGTACAGCGTGCATCCCGACATCTTTCGCGCGGCGGTCGAGGCGGCGAACGAGTTCTCGCGACCGGTCGCCATGCATCTCGCAGAGACACCCGCGGAACTCGAACTGCTCGCCGACGGCACGGGCGAGTTTCGGGAACTGCTGACCGAGTTCGGGATCTGGCGCGAAGGGGTGTTTGGCGGTCAAACGCCGCTCGATGACCTGAAACGACTGGCCGCGTGTCCGCGCGCGTTGGTCGTACACGGCAATTACCTCGACGACGGTGAGTTGCAGTTTCTGGCCGCGCATCCACAGATGACGCTCGTCTATTGTCCGCGGACGCACGCGGCGTTCGGACACCGCGAGCATCCGTGGCGGCGACTCTTGGAACTGGGGGGATCGGTCGCGCTCGGCACGGACAGCCGCGCCTCGAATCCCGACCTGAGCTTGTTTGCCGAACTGCAATTTCTCGCCGCGCGGCATCCGGATGTTTCTCACATCGAGTTGTTGAAGCTCGGCTCGCACGCTGGCCGCGTCGCGCTGCTGGGTGATGCCGCCGATTGCGACCGCGCTGACTTCTGCGTGGTGGAATGGGACACGACGTCGAGTCCCGACCCCGTCCACAATCTGTTCGACGCCGGGAACCGGATCGTGGGAACGATGATCGCGGGCGACTGGCACTTCACGGCCGGGGGAATGGCGAGCGATTGATTCGGGAGTTCGGTCGCCACCAACGGCGTCGGTGGCCCAATGTCGATCGTCCAGCGCTCCGTGTCGAGCCCGGCCGCTTTCACCGCCGCTGCGCGCCCCGTCAAGTTGGTAACGAACTGTCTCGATGCAACTTCCCGTGAGACTTTCGAGCGTTTCGCACCCCTTACTCGCCACCATCAGACAGCACTTGGCGGTACAGAGCCGGTGCCACAAAGAAGCCCGTTTGCATCAACTCGTTGAGAGCTGGCTTCAGAGCGGTCAACAGTCCCTTACGTTTGGCGGCGAGCAAAATGCCGACCGTCCCGATGACCGGTATTCCCAGAGAGATCGCCAGCCGACGGGACGGACGATCATCCAAGATCAACCACGGCGGATTGGTTTCGAGAGCCAGGCTGATGGCTTCGCATTCACCGGGACCGAGGCCGGCACTCACAATGTGCGGACCAAGCGGCCGTGTGAGGTCGACTTCATGAATCCACGGAGGCAGCGGCGCGGCGGACACGGTCTCGCCGATCACGGCAGGCGGAACAGCGATCTCGCCGAATAACTCAAACAGGAATTCGAGACGATGAAGTTCCGCGAGGGCGATGATCGGGCTGGAATTGCTCACAACACGAGCGGCCATCACAGCGTCTCCGCGTTGTGTCGTTCGCTCTCCCACTCAGCCTCGGTCAAGTCGAAGAACGGAATGCCCAGTTGCGACGCATGCTTGATGAATTCCCCGCGGCCCAGTCCAAACCACTCGGCCGCCTTGCCGCTTGAAATGACGCCGCGACGATACAGTTCCAGCACCACAAGTTCTGGAACGGACTCGCGAACCGGTCGGTTGAGCGACTGGAGCACGGCCACAAGTTCATCATTCAATTCAATGGTTTGCTGGCTCATGAAATAACTCCGGATGAGTCGAAACGCATGACATCGCCAATGTAACACGCCGCCTCACCCAGCCGAAGTCTTCCACCGGCAGTCGAAGCTGCGAACGAACTCGCGCGTTGATCGGGAGTCTGTCCCGCGAGGCTCATCACGCGGAGCGATGATGGCTACTTTGTGAACGACTTCGACCACACGATAAATTCGCCCGGTGACAGCCCGGCCTTGCGCGGATTGTCCGCGATGTAGCGACGGAAATGCGCGAATTGTTCTTCGGAACGGACGAGGTGGTCGAAGCCGTCCTGTTGCCAGAAGCGACCGGACGAACTGATCGCTCGATTGATTTGAACGGCTTGGAAATGCTTCCAACCTTCACATTGAGTCAACATCGCGTCTTCGTCGCGATATGCGGTCAGGAGATGGACATGATTGGGCATCACGACGAAATCGGCCACCTCGTAGCGAGCTCCGTCGAACTTGAGCAGGCTGTCGGCGACGATCTGCGCCACATGCGGGGCCTTCAACACACAGGCTCCATGACCGGCGTCGAGTTCGTCGTGCCACTTGGTCGAGAAGTGTCCGAAGAACTCTTGCTGAGTTTCCGGATCAAGTTGCCGCAGACGTTGCCGCCAATCCGCTGCGCGGGGATTGATGCCGTGCTGGCGCAGCCATTGATGCCTCTCGTGTCGCCACCGCTCCAGCACCTCCGCCGGGATCGAGTCGTTGGTTCGCCAAGTGATGAAGCAGACAACTCCCGCCTGCGACCAATGCAGCAACCTCCGTTCGACGACCGAAACGCCCGCCCGCGGATCGAAGAAATGCAGCTCGCTCATGGGATCTCCTCAAACTTGGAATCGGTCATTCACCGAGCAGCCTCGCGCCTGTCGATCCAAGGTAGCGATCACGGCTCCGTATGGTGAGCCCAAAGTAGCCATCACCGCTCCGCGTGATGAGCCTTTCACGAGAGACCTTCGAGTGTTCCATAGCCATCGCCTCACGCAGACGAAGTCTTCATTCGGCCATCGATACTGTGAACGAAGCGAAACGTTGATCGGGGGTCTGTACCGCGAGGCTCATCACGCGGAGCGGTGATGGCTACTTTGGCAGCGTCGCGGCCTCGGCATCGAGCAGCGTGCGGATGTTTTGCAGGATCGCCTTGGGGTCGGGGCGTTTCACGCGGCGGCTGTTTCACGACCAGGATGAAGCCCAGTCTTGCACATCTTGGTGAGTCGGGCGGC
>JANMLE010001877.1:0-2030 GCA_031372385.1 Planctomycetota bacterium
AGTTGGTAGGCGCGCTGGGCGGCCTCATCCGCTTGATCTTCGGGGCGAGTGATGCCGATCACGCGGCCAAACAGCGGCCGGTCTTCAAACCAGCGCGCCTGGTCGCGAACCTTCACACAGTCGCCGACGATCACCAGTGACGGAGGATGCAGTCCGGCGTGCTTGACGAGCGAGGAAAGATCAGCCAGCGTTCCTGTCACGGTCCGTTGCAATGGTTGTGTCGCGCGGCAGACGACACAGGCGGGCGTTGTCGGGGGCTTACCGGCGGCGATGAGCGCCGCAGTGATCGCGTCGAGCCGATGCAGTCCCATGTAGAAGACCAGCGTGCCGGGAAAGTGCGCCAGCGAATCGTAGTCGAGTGCCGAAGCCGGTTTGGCGGGATCTTCGTGTCCGGTGATGAACGCGACGGCCGAAGCGTGGTCGCGGTGTGTCAGTGAGATGCCAGTGTAGACGGCCGCCGCTGTCGCTGCCGTGATTCCCGGCACAACTTCAAAGGGGATTCCCGCCGCACGCAGGGCCGCGGCTTCCTCGGACCCGCGGCCGAAGATGAACGGGTCGCCCCCCTTCAATCGGACGACGGTCTTCCCTGCGCGGGCGGCATCGACCAATCGTTGGTTGATCTCATCCTGTCGAATGTGCCGGCCGGCCGGTCCCTCGGCGCGGCACGTCCGCTCGGCGTTGGCGTGGCTGTGTTGGAGCAGCAGCGGATTGACCAGTCCGTCGTACAGGACAAGGTCCGCCAACCGCAAACATTCCGCACCGCGCAGGGTCAACAAGCCGGGATCACCCGGTCCCGCTCCAACCAGATAGACGCGACCGACGGGTTGAGGCGTTGGGGAATCGGAATCGGGCGGGTGTTCGACGGTCATGGGACGGCGGCATCGGAAATGAAAAACGGGACGACGCAAGGCGACGGTCATCGTAGCCAGCCCGACACCGTCGAGAAACTCGGAAGGGTTGAAACAACCCCGAAACCGCGCGGTCGCGGCATCGGGCGGCTCCGTGATGGCTGTCGAGAAACTCGGAAGGGTTGAAACAACCCCGAAACCCCTTGGCACGAATACGAGTTCGGCCGTGAATCGATCTTGTCACATGGGGCAACGTCTGCCAGACTTCGGCCATTCGGACGGTTTCAGGTCGGGAAGGAAGAATATCGATGAAGGCTTTCACCGCAGGACTGTTTTGCCTGGTCGTCCAGGTCTGCCTGATCAGTCAACCCGCGCTCGGTCAGGGCGTTGTCTGTCAGTTGCCCGAGGACGGGACGTGGGTGAAGTTCGAGGGAACGTACGCCCAATCCGAGATCCGTCCCAATTCAGCGGCCGGAAAGCTGGAGATCAACCCGTGGATTGAGCACGTCTGGATCAAGTCGGTCGGAGCCGAAATGGCCGAGTACCGCGGCGCGATGACGGCCTGCCGCTGGATCGAAATCAAGATCGAACGGGGTCGCGAAAAGGACGGCAAGATCGACACCGGTCTGACCGGGACCGAGATCTACAAGGTGCTCATCCCCGAAACGGCCGTGATCGCCGACAACGTCGATGGTGAAGGAGTCCCCGTCAGCTTTCTGCCATTGGTCAAGGGCTACCGCAAGTTGGGAAAGGCCGATCCCAAGGAGCTCACCGAACCGGCGCTGCAACTCTATCCGTTGGGGATTCTGGTCGGCTACTACCGCGAATTGAAGCAGGTCGAAGAAAGCGTTGATCCGGAAGTCGGACTGGAAGACGTGAAGACCGCCGCTCAATGGCAGGGCCAGGTGACGACGGAACGGGCGTCGAGCCGGACCATCCTCGAATCCACGATCTGGAAGAGCCCCCAAGTCCCCTTCGGCGTCGCCCGCTGGAGCGCCAAGCTCACCCGCGAGACCAAGGACGCACAGGAACCGCGCGACGCCTTCAAGCCCAGCAGCGAAGTGACCATCGAAATGAAGGCGCGCGAAACCGGCAAGGGCGGACCCAACGGCACCAGCGAACTGATGATGCCGTGACTTCACGATCGAATACCGTATTCGAAATCACACCGGCAGTATCCGC
>JANMLE010001907.1:0-2063 GCA_031372385.1 Planctomycetota bacterium
TGTCGAAACACCACGTTCCCGCTGCGGTAACTCCTCAGGACAATGGACCCCGGCAGTTTCTCAACGGGAACCGCCTTCTTCATCCGGCGAAACAAGCCAAACTGGCTGAGCATGCTGGCATTGACCGGCTTGTCGCCGCGGTGAACATCCAGATGGATCTCACTCTTGACGATCGGTGACTTCGCAGGACTCTCTTTTTCCGAGGCCATCATGAATTCCCGGTTCAGAACCGACCACCACGCCGAAGTGTTCCGACAACTCCAAGGCCATCGCCGTTGTTCATGTAGGGTGGGACAAGCTCGCTTCGAGCGCCGGCCCACCACCAGATAATCGCCGGTCATGCTGGTGGGCCGGCGCGGCGAAGCGCCGCTGGTCCCACCCTACAGATGCTCCAGCTTCCAAACGGCTTGGTCCAGCGGGCCTCTCACCGCGAACTATTCTCACTTCCCCAGCCACTGTATGCTAGCCGCCGGGGCTCTGCGGAAGTTGGATTCGACTCGAGGCCGTCGTGATTCTCGACCGTTCGCATTACTACTGGGCACTGACCACCGCGGTGTTGGCCCTCGTCTCCGGTGTTCTCTACGGGATCTACGCCCAGTCCGCACCGAACGGCCCCAGTGGCGGATCGTGGCAGGGAATGCTGTTCGGCGTGGCCGGAACCGCTTGCATGGCGTACGCCGGTTTGCTCGCCGGTCGCAAGACCGTTCCGAAATGGCGGGTGGGAACCGCGCAAACTTGGTTGCGCGGACACATCTGGCTGGGACTGTTGAGTGTCCCCCTGATCCTGTTTCATTGCGGCTTTCGGTGGGGCGGAACGCTGGAACAGTTCCTGCTGGCCACGTTCGCCATTGTGATTCTCAGCGGAATCTACGGGCTCGGTCTCCAACAGGTCTTGCCGCGGCTGATGTCGACGAGTTCACCGGCCCAGGCGATTGCACCGCAGGTTCACATCGCCTGTGAAAAGCTGCGGCAGTCTGTCGAAGTCCGGCTTCAAAAAGTCTGCGGCGCGAAGTTTCTTGATCCGCTGTCACCCGCCGCGGAGCAGGCCGGGTTTTCACCGGAACGCGAACTGGCGATCTTCTACTGGCAGCAGTTGGCCGGGTTCCTCGATCCCGGCGCGAGTCGGCAGCATGACTTGGCCAATCCGACGCTGGCCTCCGCGCGGTTGTCGCGGTTGAAAGAGAGTGTTCCCGAGCCTCTCCGTCCCGTCATCGACGAACTGCAAGCGGCGTGCGACGAACGCCGCCAACTGTTTTCCCAAACGAGGATTCAGGGTTGGCTGCATGGTTGGCTATGTCTCCATGTGCCGCTCTCAGTAACGCTGCTTATCTTGGGGATTCTGCACGCGGTCATGTCCGTCTACTATTGAAGCGAGTTCCGTGTCTGACAAACGACAACTGAAGACGATTGCGGCCCGCTATGATCTCGATGTCAGCCGGCATCGTGATCCTTGGCGAGAGTTGCGCTATCGGCTGTCGGTCGTGTTTACGGTCGGTTCGCTGGCCGCCTGTCTTCCGTGGCTGCTGGGCGACCACCGCGCGTTTCAGTCGCACTGTGTTTCCGACGCGCACAGGGTGTTCGAACAGAACTGCCAGAACTGCCACGATCGAAGCGGCATCCCCCTGCTGCGGATGGTGACTTTCGACAACTCCCTCCATTCGACATCGGACAGAAAGTGCCGGGTCTGCCACCGCGAAACCGGTGACGACCACTTGTCACCGCCGATGTCCGGCGATCTGCTGCTGTCGAAACGGTCCGAAGAGGCGGGCGGGACTCGGGACGGACGGTATGAAAGTCTCGTTCAGCAACTGCGTCCCCAGTTTTCCGAACTCGGTTGCGCCGGATGCCACCAGGAACATCGCGGACATTCGAAGCTGGCCGACGTGGCCGACGCGCATTGTTCGAAGTGTCACACGGCGGCTCATCAGCCGATTGCCTCGCGGCGGTTCGAATTGGACTTTTCCGACTTCGGTCATCATCCCGAATTCGCCCTCTGGCGCAATCGCGACAGTGCGAAAGCGGTCGCGGCGAACGAGTCGGCCGAACCGGAGTTGGTCAAATGG
>JANMLE010000911.1:0-2769 GCA_031372385.1 Planctomycetota bacterium
GCCCGCGGGTCGGCGCGGCAGCAGCAGTGCAAGATCAACTGCAAGCTAATTGGGCAGGCCCTGCACAACTATCACGATACTTTCAATTTGTTTCCACCTGGATACGTGATGAGCGTCGATGGGGTGTACCACGGATGGGGCTGGGAGGTCTTGATGACGCCGTACTTGGATGCGTCGCCGTTCTACAGTGAAGTTTGCAATGAATTTCCGAATGGCCTTCAGTCACTGCCGACTCGTGCCGCTTTGAGCCAAGTCTACACTACTCTCCGCTGCCCACGCGATGCCGGTTCGCCTCACATTGAACATGCCATCGTCTGCACGAGTCCCGTCATGGATGGTGTGGTCACGCCCGGGACGTTCGATTGGAAGAACCACTTCGGACGCTCAAACTATTTCGGGAACGTGGGCTATCTCCAGCATGAGCTTGGAGGGCTGATGCCAGACGCCAGCGGTGAGCCTCCCGCGACCGAGCCATTCGTTAACGCAGGCAGTCTCGGGAACTCGGGCCGCACGTTCTCGAAACCTCATCGATATCTCGACCAGCGAAACTTTCGGGGAGTCTTCGGACAAAACAGCCGTGTCAGCATCCCGGACATCAAAGATGGAACGCCCCACGTATTCCTGGTTGGCGAACGTTACACACCGACGCACTCGCAGGTCGGCTCGATCGGGCACGGCATCCTGATCGGAGTCCCCGATTGCACCACGACGGCAGGACTGGCGATGGCCTTCGGCGACACCAGCATCAAGCTCAACGCAGGTAATCGCCAGCAGGCCGAGACCACGGGGTTTGGCAGCTCACACGGCAGTGGCGCGCACTTCGTGATGGGTGACGCTTCGGTACGCTTCGTCTCAAACGGCATCGACATCCAACTGTATCGCGACCTGTCGACCATCGACGACGGTCGCAAAGTTTCGGAGTTTTGAATCGTGCTCACGCTTCACGCCCGCAGTTACGAGAACGGCGAACCTCTGCGAATCAAGATTGCGGTGAGACGCATTCGATCCGTGGAACCAGCCTGGCCGGCGGAATCCGTCGCGGACTGGCCGTTCGTTTCACCCTCGCTGTTTGATTTGCAAATCAACGGGCACGGCGGCGTCTGGTTCAGCAATGATGCGCTGACCCGCGAGGATGTCTTGAAGGCGTTGGAGCCGCACTATCGCTACGGGGTGACGCGGCTTTGTCCGACGCTCATCACGAATTCGTTTGAGGGTCTCGCTGCGGGGTTCGCCGCGATTCGAGCCGCCTGCGAACTCGAGTCGTGGGCCGAGCGGATGGTGTGCGGCTGCCATTTGGAGGGACCGTACATTTCCTCCGAAGACGGTCCGCGCGGCGCTCATCCGCGCGAGCATGTCCGGGCCGCCGACTGGGACGAATTCCAGAAGCTGCAGGAGATCTCGGGCAACCGCATCAAGCTGGTGACGCTGGCTCCCGAAGTGGACGGCGCGATCGAATTCATTCGCCGGGCGGTGGACAGCGGCATCGTGATCTCGATCGGTCACACCGCCGCCGCGCCCGAGCAGATCCGCGCGGCGGTCGATGCGGGCGCGAAGCTGAGCACTCATCTGGGGAACGGGGCTCACGCGATGATTCACCGGCATCGCAACTACATCTTCGAACAACTGGCCGATCCACGGCTGACGGCGAGTCTGATCGTCGACGGACACCATCTGCCCGCGTCGCTGGTGCGGACGTTTTTGAAAGTGAAGTCTCCCCAACGAACGATCCTGACCTGCGACGCCGCCGGCTGGGCCGGGTGTCCACCGGGGATCTACGAGAGCAAGCTCGGCCGCAGCGAGATCCTCGAAGACGGCAAGCTCGTCGTCGCGGGACAGCGCGAGCTGCTGGCCGGCTCCGCTCAGGAAACCGACACCTGCGTGGCCAACGTCATCGAATTTGCGGGCGTGTCGTTGAAGGACGCGGTCGACATGGCGAGCAAGAATCCGGCCAAGCTGCTCGGCTGCGAAGTCGTGCGATTGCGTCGCGGATCACTGGCCGACTTGATGGTGTTCCGGATTCCCCCCGAAGGAAAACGCCTGACGATTGAAGCGACGATTGCCTCCGGCGAATTGATGTACGGGGAGATCGCGGTGCGGTGAATGGCATCATCAAGCGCCGATCACGAAGCAGTTCGCCGGATGCCGTCTGCTGGTCGGTGGAAGCCCCAACTGGCGGCGAGGGCATCGGCCGCGACTTCGATGTCGGTGATGTCACCCCAACCGCCGTTGCGCAAGAAGGCGTGCGCGAATTCATGGGCGATCACGTAGTGCGCGAACGCCTCGGGGCAATCGGCCAGTTTCGGCCGGAGCACCACGCAGCGGCTGCCGCTGCCGATCGGCCCCGGACTGGCCATCCACAGCGACCAACCCTCGCCCGGCACGTAGTTTTCCAGCGTGATGCGGAAACGCGGGTCGTCCAGGAAGTCGCGCTGCACCGCTTCGGGCAGAAGGTGCAACACCGCCAGCACCCGGCTTCGGAGTGATTCGCATTCCGTGAACGATTCGAGATGGGCGGAAAAGATTGGATCGTCCTCGTTGAGTGATCGATGAGACGGCAACAGCATTGCCCGACTCGCGAGCCCACGTTATCCAATGTTCACTGCCGCGTACAGAGTCCCAAGCGATTCGAATCTGGGGAACCACGTTTGTTCGCAGCCAAGGTGTGACGCGCTCTGCAACCTACTGTAGTCCCGTCGCTCCGCCGACGGGACGTGGGCGATGAATCGCCCCCGCGTCTGTTTTTGACACCGCTGCTGCGGTCCCGTCGGC
>JANMLE010001918.1:0-1358 GCA_031372385.1 Planctomycetota bacterium
GTGCATCCGTTCGTCGAGCGCCGTCAATCGCTTGATCATCACCGGATTCGGACCGGCGATGCGCATTGCGGCGAACGCGGGATCCTTGTCAAAGTCCTTGGCGATCGGCGGCAGCCCGATCGAGCGGAACAGGTCGGCGTAATCTTGCAGCGACTGTGCCGGATTCGCCGGCGCACCAAAGCGACCGTCCAGGTGGAGCATTTCGGTGACGTGGTGCTTGATCTCTAGAATCGCCCCCGGGCCCCTCTTTATCAGGTCATCGATCAACGTGTGTTTGACTCTGGAATGAGACGTGAGCTGTGCCAATTCTATTTTCGCGCGGTTGTCGAGCGCTTCGAGGACTCGCTTGCCGCAGACCATCAGCCACTCGAACCCGAATTCATCCGTGATCGGCACGTGCTTCATGATCGCCAGCGGCGACACATGCGTGTAGTCGTACTGGTACAGCCGGCGTTCGATCCGCAGTTTCAAGTACCGGATCATCCTTCCCCAGAGGTTTTCCTTATGCGGCAGGAGTGGTGCAGGCTGCGGCAGGAACGCGGTCATTTGTCGTCCTCTCAGGTTGCGATCGAGTTGACTTCCGGCATCGTGCCCGGATCGGGCCTTGGGCGGGTAGTGATACCCCCCCACTTCGGCTGTTTCAATCCACGCGGTCGCTCGATTCAGGCAAGCACCATCGGACCGCGGTATGCGCTCGGTGCCGTGGAGGTTAGACTGCTCGCGGGCATGAATGCGATGTTTTCGTTTCACCGCGTGGGCATCGCCCCGCGTGTTTTGGGCGTGAATCACCGCTCACGCGCGGGGCGATGCCCACGCGGTTAAACGACGTGCCTTCGGCCGCGCGAGGTATGACGCGAGGCGGGGACCGTCCCACGAAATCACAACCGGAGTGGCGTGCAGATGACAGGCGACCAACTGCAACGCGGCGTACCGGTTCCCCAGGGAACCCATGTCGACCTCGATCTCTTCTCCGAAACTCTGGATGTGCCCGCGGCGCGTGCCGACACCGGGCAGCCGACCGCGGGCAACTCCTCCGGGCGCGTTCGAGTTGCCTCCACGCCTACTCTCGACATCTTCTTGCGCAAGATGTGGCATTGGAGGCAGGCTGCGGAATTCGTCGCGACGCTCGCGGACATGCTGGCGGGTCTTCACGGTCGCGGAGACTTTCACGGGGCGATTTGTCCCGAGTGGATTCTGCTGAAGGACGACGGCAATCCCGAGCTCGCCAACTTTGATCACCCGTCCCGCGCGCACGGATCACGGCTGATGTTTGTCGGACCATGCACGGCGCCGGAACGGATCTTGGTGGAGCCGATGCCGGCCGATGCCCGGTCCGATGTCTATGCGCTGGGAATCAT
>JANMLE010001921.1:0-1952 GCA_031372385.1 Planctomycetota bacterium
CACGAGCGGCGGACTCAGGGATTCAGCGCGATCGGTCTCGGCATGGACACCGGCCTGCTGCTGCGGTCGTTGAAGGCATCGCTCGCGGCGGTCGGCCGGGATTCGTCGATCCAAGCATCGTTGTCTCCGAACGAGACGGCCGCGTCTTCAAAGACCGGCAGCATGGAAGGAAACCCGCGCCGATGAACTCGCCCGCTCCATTCAACGTCGCGTTGACCGCCGACTTCAATGATTCACACGGCCGGCCGAAGTATCGCGACATCGGCCTGGGCCTGTTCGACAACACGCCCCAGATCGC
Organism: Planctomycetota bacterium; assembly: GCA_031372385.1. GTDB lineage: Bacteria > Planctomycetota > Planctomycetia > Planctomycetales > Planctomycetaceae > Schlesneria. The sequence continues at coordinate 299 of JANMLE010001921.1, forward strand.
GGTCGCTCCGTTTGGTGAGCATCACGCGGAGATTCAGCCGGAGCAGTTGGCGGGCGTCAACGGGGTGATCGTGCTCACGCCGCGCGTGACCGCGCACAGCCTGTCGGCCGCCGCGGATCTGCTCGCCATCGGTCGGTTCGGCGTCGGGTATGACAGCGTGGATGTCGCCGCCTGTACGGCGGCCGACGTCGCGCTGTTCATCACGGCCGGGGCCGTCGACCGCCCCGTGGCCGAGGCGACGGTCGGCTGGATGCTCGCGCTGACACATCATCTGCGGACAAAAGACCGGCTGGTGCGCGAGGCCCGCTGGGACGAACGGAGCCAGTACATGGGCTGCGAATTGCGAGAGCGGACGCTGGGTGTGATCGGTTTCGGCGGCATCGGGCGGTCGCTCGTCAAGTTGCTCGCGGGCTTCGGCATGAACCCGCCGCTCGTGTTTGACCCGTTCACACCCGCCGACGTTATCGCGCAACACGGCGCGCAACCGGTGACACTCGATGAACTGCTGTCGCAGTCGGACTTCGTGTCACTGCATTGTCCGCTCAACGACCAGACGCGCCACCTGATCGGCGCGCGCGAGCTGGCCCTGATGAAACCAAACAGCTACCTGATCAACACCGCCCGCGGCGGGATCATCGACGAAGATGCACTGTTCGCCGCGCTCTCGGCCCGTCGCATTGCGGGCGCGGCGCTGGACTGCTTCGTCGACGAACCGCTGACGAAACCGTCGCGGTTCGCCGAGTTCGACAACGTGTTGCTGGCCCCGCATTGCATCGCCTGGACCGACGAACTCTTCCGCGACATCGGCCTCGCCGCCTGCCAGGGAATGATCGACCTGTCCGAAGGCCGCCGACCGCGCGGAGTCATCAACCCCAACGTCTTCGACCGCCCCGGCTTCCAAGCCAAATGGGAGCGTCTCCGCAGAGGCAACGGATGACCCGCGGCGTCACTTGTCATTTGAGATTTTGGTTGGGGGACAAAGTCGATCGACCAGCCACCAGCCGGCCAGTGCGATCGCGGCTCCCGATGACGTGCTTTGCATCTTCCACAGAATGAACACAATTATTTGATCGCGCTCTGTCGCATCGCCGTCAAATTCGGCGTGGAGGTTTCCCGCGAAGAACAGTCCGACCACAGCACCAATCGCGCCCGCCACAAACAGGCCGCGAGACTTCGTCAGCCACGCCGCAAATGCCACGGGGGCGAGGGTGATGGCCACTGCAAGGATGTCACTCATTCCGTCCATGCGACCATCATAGCGACTGGATAAGACCGGAATCAGGCCCGTGATCGCAGCGGAATCCGGCGTTGCAGGAACTCCGCCAGTCCGGCGTGTATACTCCGCCCTCCCTGTTTTCCCGCGGTATCTGGGCCGCGAGTGAGAAGCAGGGCAACCATCGAAGATGAACCCCCAAGACTCGAAGGAACCCGTTATGCCGAATCGCCTGCGTCATGTGTGGCCTGCATTCCACGGCTGTCTGTCTGTCATCGGATTGCTCTGCTTGTCGGGTTGGCTGCAGGCCGACGATCCGATCGTTCCGCCGGACGCGAAGCTCGAAAAGCTGTTCGAGTCGCATGTGCTCACCGAGGGGGTCAGTGTCGCGCCGGATGGGATGGTGTACTTCAGTGAGATCACGTTTTCGCACAAGGCCCG
>JANMLE010000032.1:0-11707 GCA_031372385.1 Planctomycetota bacterium
TACACGCCCCACTTTTTTTTTTTTTCTTTAACCCGGGTGGGAAACCCCCCGCTTTTTTGACGTTGTGCCCGCTTTTGCCGCGGGGGGCTTGGCCCACGCGTTTAAACGACTCAGTTCGGGCCGCGCAAGGGATAAGGGATAACGTGAGATTCCCTGATTCGAACCGGTCAATCTCGATGGGACTGGTAAATCTCAGTGACTGACAAACATCCAGTTGAGAAGAATCCGCCCAGAGCATCACCATCAGACTGGGGGCTGTGGGGGGAGTGGATTGGACCCGCGATTGTATTTCAGGCTTGATCTTGAAGAATCGGCACGTTTGGCACGGCGAGTGCATACGAGTGGTGGCCGCGCCAAACATGGAAGATGTCGACGCAGCCGGAAGATCACGAGCAGCAGCGAAGGATCGAGTTTGAACCCACAAGGCAAGGAGGCGGATCATGCTGGTTTTGACACGAAAGATTGGCGAAGCGATTCAGATTGGTGATCAAGTGACGGTCGAAGTTCTGGACGTCACCGGCGGACGCGTGCGGTTGGGAATCACCGCGCCCAGTGACGTCGGAATCTGTCGCTCAGAATTGCTGGTCTCTCTGCCGCAGGAGTTCGCGAATTGCCAGCCCGCGTCAACCATCCTGCCGGCAATCCAACGGCACGGTGCATTTGTACCAGCGGGGTTGTAGCCATCCTTGGGTGATCCACCTTCGGAGCGGGCTGGTGTATCCGCCTGTTGAAACCACGTCGTACAGGCTTCCAGCCTGCTGTTATCGCGTGGAATTCACAGGCTGAAGTCCCCTGCCTCGGCATTCTTCAACGCGCGGCCAAGCCCCCCGGTTCTGCGGGCCTCAGCCCACATTCCACATCCCTCATTCACCCACATCTGGAGTGACATTCGTTATGCATTCGACGATGCCCAACCCGCCCGTGGCCCATGCCTCCGTCGGTCCGCAGGCTCTCCGGTCATACCCCAATGTGCGTCCGCACACTCACAGCGTCGCATTGAGTTGGCCTTCGACTAACACCGAGAAGAATTCGCGAATCGCGCCGCAGCGAGGTGCGTCATCCCACGTCGCACTCCCCGCACCGCTCGTGCTCGGGACTCCTTCCGTCCATGAAATCGCCGATGAAATTGAGGCCGCTCTGTCTCGATCAAGTTATCCACTCCGAGACGTCTACTGCCGCTGTGACGGCGACGAATTGATCTTGGTGGGTCGGACCACGCGTTACTTCCATGTCCAGGTGGCCCTGACCCTGGCCATGTCGCTCGCCGGTCGAAGGCGAGTCATGGCCGAAATCGAGGTCCGGCCCCGCGCCGCCGTGGAGCAGATACCGCAATAGACTTCGCGCCATTCGTGGACATCATCCGAGTCACACCGGACGCACACCGTCCGTGCCGCCGGCATTCGGTGTCGCCGCACCCGATGCGGCCAATTGGCGTTGTTGGCGTTTCCAGCGCGGGTCGGCCTCGTTCTCGCGCTGTTCGCGGCGGACTTCTTCGAGCGTCATCATCAGTTGGTGTTCCTGCCGCCAGAACTGATAGCCGTAGTCGAGGATCGCCAGGACGACGAGGCACAGCGAGAGCACGATCGCTAGTTCACCCATCAGCCGCGCGGTTAGACTCAACAGCGCCAGGGGCGATCCTTCCACCAACGGTCCGGCCGATGCCAGACGAGAACGGACATGGATCAGCATCACACCCGGCAGCACCGCCAGCTTGACCGCGGACCAGAAAAGTCCCATCCACGATTGCATCGTCCACCAGCGGCCGAACCCGCGCCCCGGATCGAGTCGTTCGAATTGCGGCAGCACCGCTGTCGGCACCCACAAGAACCCCGTTTGCAGCAGGTTTGAAACCACGGCGGCGGCGACGATCACCGAGAGGATTGGCAGTGCGACGGCCGACAGTCGCGCGGCGACATGGAAGAATTGCGTCGTGACGATCCCCTGATCGAGCGACGCCGTTGGCCCGGTCGACAACCTGGACCGCATCATCCCCGCCAGTTCCGTCCCCAGCGCAGGCCCCAGCCACCACAGCGCGGCCGCGGCCGACAACAGCACCAACGCCGTGACGAGATCCGCGCTGCGCGCCACGTCGCCGCGCGCCCGCGCTTCCCGCCGACGCCGTTCGGTCGGTCGCTGAGTTCGTTCGCCAAAGTCATCGGTGGACATGGTGGGAATCGGAAATGACTGGAAAATGAAAGGATTACAACGGTCAGTCGCGGACCACCGTCAACTTGACCCATGACCCAACCGGCCGTCGTTGGCCACCTTCAACGTTTCAAACAGGGACGCTGACACGGCTTCCTGAATTCCCGGAAACGTGGCTGCCAAGATCAGCAGCGCCGCACCGGTTCGAACGGCGCAGGCCGTCGGTGCCAGTTCCCACCGCGACGATCGGCGAACCCATCCCAGAGTCATCTCCAGCAGCGACATCGCCACCACAAACGGCAGCGCGATCCGCAGGCCCAGAATCAACGACTGCTGCACGATCGCCTTCATCAATTCGATCACCGACACCGGCATCTGCGCCGCGCCAACGGGGATCGCGTGAAAGGTGTCGAGCACGAACCGGATCACCAGCAGATGACCGTTGACCGGTTGCATGACCAGCATCACCGCCACACAGAAGAGCGACGCCAATTCCGCCGGCGCCGATCCTCCCGCCGAATACTCGGGATTCAGCACGCTGCCCATCCCGAGGCCGCTGTGCCGATCCAGCCATTCACCGCCGAGTCTCATTCCAGACAGAAAGATGGCAACCGCCAAGCCCAAAGCGGCCCCGATTCCCGCATCACACACGACGGCCACCAACAGGCCGACCGGTGAAGACCACGCCGCGTTCAATGGCGCGGTCGCAGATTCATCGGCGGCGACCATCGCGCGATCTTCAAACGAAACCTGCAAGACATGCGGTGTCCCCGGTCCCGTGACCTGCATTCCCGGCGCGACGATCATCGTCAGCAACATGACCAATCCCACGCGCACGGGCCACGACAGCACCGCGCGCCCCAGCATCGCCCCGACAAAAAAGAAGCCCGCCCGTCGCGCCACCACCAACAGAAACACCGCACCCCGTGCCAGACCGTCACCCGTCACCACCTGCAGCAACAGGCGACTGGAAACGTCGTCGAACAATGGGAGAAGCAGGTTGTCCATAATTCTACTGTGACGGTTCGCGCGGTTCCGTTGAGTGCAAAGTGAGAAGTGATCAGTGCCAAGTGCAAAATGTCAGGCACTGGGCTCATTGCCAGCCTGACTCGTTCACATCCGTGCCACACATTTCCGCGTCTGGGAGTCTCTGCGCCCTTCTTTCACTTTGCACTTTGCACTGAACACTTCTCACTTTGCACTGAACCTTCCAGCCCGATCCGTCACAGTGGAAATACGGCCGATGACAAACAGATAAGAGTGAATCGAGCGTCAGTTGCGCAGTTTCGAATATCCCAAATCTGACTGACCACTGACCACTGACCACTGACCACTGACCACTGACCACTTCTCTCAAATCGTCCCCGGAATCCCCCGGATCAGGTCCGCCGCGTATTCCGTCAGCAGGCTCAGTCCCCACGGCAGCAGCAGCAATCCGACCAGTGTCAGGACTATCAATCTCGGGACGAACGTCAACGATTGGTCCTGCACCTGGGTCAAAGCCTGCAACAGTCCCAACACCAGTCCCACTGCCAGCGCCGCCAGCAGCACGGGGCCGCTCAGTACCAGCGCCAGTAGCGCGGCGGATCGGCAGAGTTCGATCGCGGTGTCTGTGGTCATGCCATCCGTACGCTTTCCAGCAGCATGCCGACTGTCAGGAACCAACCGTCGATCAGCACAAACAGCAACAGTTTGAACGGCAGGGAAACCATCGACGGCGGCAGCATCGTCAACCCCAGGCTGGTCAAGATTGAGGCCACCACGAGGTCGATCACCAGGAACGGCAGGAAGATCTGAAAGCCGATCAGAAACGCGACCTTCAGTTCGCTCAGCAGATAGGCCGGCGCCAGGATGGTCAGCGGCACGTCGTCGTAGCTCTTCGGCTCGCGCCACCCGGCCGCCGCCTGCGACGTCGCCTCGGGGCGTTGATAGTCGATCAGCATCCAGACGGCATCGGCATTCCCCGCCTGGTCAATCTGCCGCGCCATGAACTCGCGCAACGGCGCGGCCGTGCGTTGAAACGCCGTGACTTCATCGAGTGGCCGGGCTCCGGCGGCAGGTTGTGTGTACGGTCGAATTCCCTCGTCATACGAGCGTTGCCAGACGGGGGCCATCACGAGGAACGTCAGAAACATCGCCAGCGCGGTCAGGATCTGATTTGGCAGTGCCTGCGGAGTCCCCAGCGCCTGGCGGAGCAGACCGAGCACCACCGTGAACCGCACGAAGCAGGTCGTCATCATCAGGATCGACGGGACCAGCCCGAGGATCGTGACCGCGGCCAGAACTTTGAGCGACGCCCCGACAGTGGCCGGGTCCGCGATCGGCTTCGACTCTGGTTCCGGTGGACCATTCAGAGCCACACGTTGAAACGGCTCATCGTCGAAACGAGCGGGCGGGTTCTGCATGGGTTCAGGCCCGCGCTGTGGACGCGCATCCGCTCGCTCGGCCGGAAACGGATTCGACCGAATCGGAGTCGTCGGACGATCCTGCGCCGTCGCCGCGCCAACATTCGCCAGCGCGAGCCCGAGGACCGTCATCCAAGCGAGTCGACGGCTACTCACGGCGCGTCTCCCCCGACTGGAACAGCGGGACTCGTGGTGCCGACGGTCGCGGTCCGGATGCGGACACCGTGGATTGATCCGCTCCGCCCGCGATCGGACTCCGATTCAAGCCGCCCGGATCATTTGACGGCGAGGAGATTGGCCTCGCATCACGCGGCCCGTGGCACGCTTCGACCAGACGCTGCACTTCCACGGGATCGGAGATTTCCGACAGAGTCCTCACGCCATCGGGAGTGACTCCCACCACCAGCACCTTGCCGCCGCAACGGACCAGGTGAATCGCAATCTTCTGTTCGATGGTCCGCCGCCCCAGCAACTCCAACGCTTCGATCGGCAGTCCGCGTGGAACACCCAGGTACGGCCGGAGCCAATACCCGACTAGGCCCAGGCAGCCGATGATCGCCGCCAGCGAAATCACCGTCGTCCACAAACCGCCGCCGGTGGAGTCGCTCTTGCGGTGTGCCGTGTCCCCCGCTTCGTGCCCCTTCGACCGTGGCGGAAGCTGTATGCCGGATGTTGACGGGCGCGAACTGCCGCGCGAAGGATCGTCCTCACCGTATCCAGCAGACCCGAGCATCATCGCGCCGGCAAAGACGATCAGCCACACCAGACCGACGCGCGATCGAGTGCCGTCCCGCAGCGACATCCTGTCCCACTGACAATTCATCCGTGACCATCCGCTGGCATTTCAACGGCATCCCTCAGGGATCACCGAACATTCTTCACCGGCCGAAACTGCCGATGAACGAGCGGGTGGAATACCCGGCGGGTCAAAAACGGGCAAGACCAGATTTGCCGTGGTTTTCACCGTGATTGCAACCCGTGCGTCGTTGGGGTCCGCGCGTGACCGACGAGACCCAATGATCTTTCTGCCTCTCTCTTTCTGTCTCCTTGTTCCTGTGCCAGCAAAGCGCGGAGACAGAAAGAGAGAGGCAAAAAATGAACACCGAAGAAGTCTTCGTGAACTCTCGCAGTGAGAATTGGAAAACCGTTCCACGACACGCCGCCGGAAAGTTTCTCCGCGTCACTCGCGCCGAACATTGCCCCTGCGTTCCAATGAAAGAGCCCCGGAGGCATTGCATCCGGGGCTCTGAATTGAAGTCGCGACCATTCGCGGACGAGCCTACTTCAGGCGGCCCGTGGCCATCAGTTTGCTGGCGTTGCCGGCTTGGCCGAAGGAGATCATGCGGGCGAGGCAGATCTTCTTCATCGCTTCACGTGCCGGCTTCAGGTATTCGCGCGGATCGAACTTGTCGGGTGTTTCGGCGAAGATCTTGCGGATCGCGCCGGTCATCGCCATGCGGCAGTCGGTGTCGACGTTGATCTTGCGGACGCCGTGCTTGATGCCGCGCTGAATCTCTGCGACGGGAACGCCGTACGTCTCGCCCATCGTGCCGCCGTATTTGCGGATGATCTCTTGCAGTTCTTCCGGCACCGAGGAACTGCCGTGCATGACGAGATGCGTGTTCGGCAGGCGGCGGTGGATCTCTTCGATCAGCGACATCTTCAGCACTTCGCCGGTCGGCTTGTTCTTGAACTTGTAGGCACCGTGGCTGGTTCCGATCGCGACCGCCAGGGCATCGACGCCGGTCTGCGCGACAAACTGCTCGGCTTCGTTGGGATCGGTCAGGTGCGACATCGCCCCTTCGGGTTCCGGTTCCTGCTCGAGGTCGGCATCGTGCCCGTGCCGCTCGCCCGGTTCGCCCGCCAGTTGAGGATCGACCGGCCCGTGGTCCTTGGCGGGGGCCTTGTGATCGATTGAACCGAGGCAGCCGATCTCACCCTCGACCGATACGCCCATCGAGTGCGCGACCTTCACGACGTCGGCGGTGACCTGGACGTTGTATTCGAACGAAGCCGGTGTCTTGGCGTCGTCCATCAGCGAACCGTCCATCATCACGGACGTGAAACCGTACTTGATCGCGCTGAAGCAGGTGGCCGGGCTGTTGCCGTGGTCCTGGTGCATGACGACCGGAATCTCGGGATACAGTTCGGAGGCGGCCAGCATCAGGTGCCGCAGGTAATTGTCCTGCGAATAGCTGCGGGCGCCGCGCGAGGCCTGCACGATCACGGGGGAATCGGTTTCCTTGGCCGCTTCCATGATGGCCTGGATCTGTTCCATGTTGTTGACGTTGAACGCGGCCACGCCGTAATTGTTTTCGGCGGCGTGATCCAGCACGACTCGAAGCGGAACCAAGGGCATCTGACAAACTCCTGAAGGCAAGTCGAACGGTTAAAACGTCATCGGTGTCTCGTGGTGCGATCCTTCCCCGCTGGAAGGACTGTGCAAACGATTGGGAGCAGAGGCAACGGCCCGTAGCGTAGCGGTGAACAGGGTCTGGCGCGAAGCGACCGCGGGTTGAATCCCGCTCGGGCCGGTCATGTTTGATCTGTTGGGGGAACCGAAGCGCCCGGCAACATGCCTCGCGCGGCCTGACCTGAATCGTTTCACCGCAACGCCAACGGCGTGCGCGGGAACAGCGATTCGCTCCCGCCCTCCCGCACGCCGTTGGCGTTGCGGTTAAACGAAAACGTCTCACTTCGGGGAGTGCCTTCGAAAGTCACGCGGCATCGTCCTCATCGACAACATGCTCCGACAGCCAGGCCACGAACTGCTGCAGTTCGGGTTCCCGCGGAACCTCGACCACCACGCCGAACGATCCGTCATCGACGGTTTGCACCCACTCCAGAAAGCCGGGCGCCACAACGGCCGCGGCGGGCAGGGCCGCCAGCGGGATGATGGCCGCCAGTGCGGCGGCGACTTCGTCAGCCGATCCGTATCGATCCTCGGGACGCTTGGCCAGCAGGTACGACACCACGTCCTGAACGACCTGCGGCATGTCGGGAACGAAGTCGGTCAGCGGGCGCGGCGGCTCGTTGGAATGGCGCAGCATCTGGCGGACGGGATTCTTGTCGGGGAACGGCACCTGCCCGGTCAGGCAGTGGTAGAAGGTGCAACCGAGGCTGTACAGATCGCTGGCCTCGTTGGCGGTATGCGGATCTTCGGCCTGTTCGGCGGACATGTAGGGGTAGTGGCCGAGCACGCTACCACCGGCTTGGTTGATGGTGAGCGTGACCCGATGATCGTCGGCGGATTGGCTGACAGTCAGATTGCCGCCATCGCCGAGCGAATCGAGGAACGACAGCGCATCACGCGCCGCCCCGAATTCCATGATCTTGACCACTCCCGTGTCCGACACCCACAAGTTCGCGGGACAGATGTCGCGGTGGATGATCTCCTGCGAATGAATGTAGGCCAGCCCCCGCGCCGCCTGTTGAATCAACCGGCACGCCTCGACCTGCGGAATCAGTCCGTCGCGATCCAGGCGTTGTTCCAGCGTCTGTCCGTGCAGCGATTCCAAAGCGATGAACGGGATCGCCCCGACTCTGCCCACCTGAAAGGTCTTGACGACGTGGGGACTGTCGACCTGCAGTGAGACGCGCGCTTCGCGACCGAGCCGCGCGGTCAACTCGGGATCCTGATTGAGCGACGCGGGAAAGACCTTCAGACTGACCGGCTGTTGAAACTCGACATGTTCGGCGTGATAGACATCGCCCAGCCGTCCGGCCGTGATTCGGGCGGTGACACGATACGGGCCGAGCAGATACGGGCCGGGGATTCCCGCCAGCAGCGCCTGGGCTTGAAACTCGGTCAGCTCGTGTTCGTCGACGAGCCAGTGAATAAACTCCGCCCCCTCGTCGGTTCGTCGGTCCCCGTCCAGCCAGCCCTGTTGGAATTCGTCAAACCGGGCCGGGGTCAGCAACTGACCATTGACTATCAATTCGCGTACCTGATCCAGATTCATGGTTCGTGGTCCTGGGGAAGCGGCGGAAGCGTCACTGTGCGAAGAATCTATCAGCTTCGGCCTTCCGCGCGTATCGTCGGTCGGTTGAAGGTGAGACTGATTCCCCGGTCATGCCTCACGCGGCCGAAGGCGAGTCGCTTAAACGCGTGGGCAACGCCCCGCCCGTGAGCGGTGAATCACGCTTACAATACGCGGGGCGATGCCCACGCGGTTAAACGAAAACAACTCATTCATGCCCGCGAGCAGGCTACAGCACCCGCACCACCACGGCGGTGATGTCGTCGTGATGCGCCGTCCCGTCCGCAAACCGATCGGCGGCGGCACAGAGCTCATCCAAGATCGTCTGCGCGGAGCTGTTTCGGTGCCGGGCCACGACCTGCGCTGCGCGATTCCATCCGAACAATCCCTGGTCGGGTGACATCGTGTCCGTGAGACCGTCGGTGGGGATCAGGACCACGTCACCCGGATTGAGCGGGATGGACGCGGAGAGATCGAACTCGGCGGACTCGAAATAGCCCAGCACTTGGCCGGTGCTCTTCAATCGCTCGACCGTGTCGTCGGCCCGAACAATGATGGCTTCGTGGCCGGCTGCCGCATAGACCAGCGACCGCCCCGCAGGATCAAACCGCACGAGCAACAGCGTGACGAACATGTCGTCGGGCAGGTCGGCCGCCAACACCCGGTTCAACAGGCTCAGGCAGATTCCCGGATCCTGCTCGATGCCGGCGATCGCCCGCAGCGAGGCCCGCGTCGACACCATTTCCAGGGCCGGACCGAGCCCATGTCCCGACACATCGCCGACCGCCACAAACAACGACTGATCGCTGACGGGCAGGAAGTCGTAGTAGTCTCCGCACGCCAGTCGCGACGGGAGCGAGACGCCCGCCACTTCCAGTCCCTGCAAGGTGGGGATCCGCCGCGGATACAGCGCCTGTTGGACCTTGTGGACGACCCGCAGTTCCTGCTCGACCCGCTCAGTGGCGATTCGCTCGGTGAGGTCGCGGAACATGACGACGGCACCCACGATGCGTCCCGACTCCATGATCGGGCTCGCGGCATAATCCACGGCGACCGAAGAACCGTCCTTGCAACGGAATCGCGCATCGGTGATCCGCTCTCCGACGTCTCCCCGCAAGGCCGCCGCGACGGGACATTCGCGGGGCGACGGCGCATCCGCTGTCGGTGGGAGGATGATCGTCGAACGGCATTCGCCGCGAAGTTCTTCAACGCTCCAACCCAACAGACGTTCAGCCGCCGCGTTCAGGAAGACCACCCGGCCGTCGGCATCCAGGCCACAGATCCCATCGGTGACCGAACCGAGGATCAGTTCGTAGCGGTCCTTCAGCGATTCGATTTCCTGCCGCGAATACTTCCGCTCTGTGATGTCGGTCGAGATCCCCGCCACCGCTTCCAACTCGCCTTGCGCGTCGTACAACGGGAACTTCAGCGTCAAGTACGAGTGCAACCGGCCCTCGTGCGGAGCCGCCTCTTCGTATTCAATCGGCTCGGCGGTCTCGGCGACGAAGCGGTCGTTCTTGTGCAAGACGTCGGCCAGCGCCGCGGGAAAGCACTCGGCGTCGGTCTTGCCGACGATCTCCGAGCGGGTCATCCCGAACCGATTTTCGAATTGCCGGTTGATGAGCAGATATCGAAACGACAGATCCTTGACGTAAATCACCGACGAGGTGTTGTCGATGATGTCTTGAACGAGTCCGTTCAGATCATGCTCGCGAAGCAATGCATGGCCCATCATGATCGTGATCCCGCCGACAGTGAAGACACATCCGTGCGTCGGCTTGGTCCCGGTGGACAATGTGGTAGATCATATCCGACGAACTCCAAGGTTCAAGAAGCTCTGCCCGCCGCGACCGGCAATTGAAGGCCCTCGGGCATCCGTCGCATTGTGACTTCGTTGGTGCAACGTGACGAATGATCGGCGCAATGTGCAAAACAGCAGAGAGCCCTCCTCGTTGCATCTCACCCCTGCCGTCTGAGCGGGGCGTCTTGCGCCACTCGCCCCGCACTTTCCGCGTCACCTCAATGGGGCAGGGCTTCCGAGGTGTGAAATGCCGAGAATCCAAGCCTGTAGCCGAATTCGCAAGAATTCGGACGATCCGTCAGACGATCCGAATTCTTGCGAATTCGGCTACAAACGTGGAAAAACACCACCTCGGAAGCCCTGCCTCAATGGGGGCTGTGCGTGCCCACTTTCTGAGTGTACTCGACGCATCGCAGTGCGAGCGTGTCCGCACACCTCGGCTCGTGTACCGCCCGCAGTGCCATGCCGTTCGCCTTCCCCTTCGCGCTCCCTTTGATTCGCGCGGACCAGATGGAGTTCCGCGCGAATCATCAAAGGGATCGCGAATGAGGATGGCTGACGCGGGCGCCTCCCAACGAACGAAGCAGTGGTACACGAACCGGTGAGAGCGGACAGCCGTCGCCTCGCGGCGTGAAACGCGCGGACATTATTGATGCACGGCGTCTCAGAGGATTCGCAGTCCCTTCGGCAGCGACTCGCCAAACATCAGTGTCTGGTCTTCGGATTCCAGCGACCCGATTTCGCGAACGAGTTGCCGGTAGCGCTTCGGCGAGGAGACCTTGTCCATCCACGCTTCGACGCTGCGGCGCGTGGTGTCGTCAATGTCCCGATAACGGTCGCCGGTCTTACGCGCCAGTTGCATCACGGCAAACGACGCCAGCGATTCGGTGTGGTCGACCTTCATCAGACGGATCAGCCAGCGCGCGGCGATGTCCGGCGCGACCACACCGTTCAACGGGCCGGATAACAACCGCCGCGCTCCGACACGCCCCAGCGCCCAGAACGCGGCCGGATGCAGCGCGGCGAACCGCGCGCGGTGCATCACGTCCAGTAACAGTTCCCCCAGTTCGTGTTTGACGGTGAGCGACAGCAACTCACACGCGCCGAGCAGCCGCAGGATCTCGGCCGACTCGTGTTGATTGCCGCCGAATTCGCTCCCCTTCCCCTTCCCATCCGCCTGACGCAATCCCTGGCGAACGGCTCCGATCAGCGGTGTGGCCAGCGCCTGTTGCTGGCCGGCGGTCAGTCCCCCCGCGATGCGCCGCCACAGGATGAACGCTTCGGCCCGGCAGGCGGGGGTCGCGAACGCCGGCTTGCCGTGCAGCAGCTTCCACGTTTCCGCCACGCGCCAGTCGTCGACCGCCAAACCGTAACCG
>JANMLE010000033.1:0-5182 GCA_031372385.1 Planctomycetota bacterium
CAAACCGGAGCACTCCCAAAGTAGAGTCGCTTATTTGTGGGCGAGAAGAGGCAGTCCGACATGGCCCGCTGGCCCGATGAACGCAAGGCCAACGTGATCGCGCTGGCGCTGGTGTTCGCCCTGTTTCCGCTGTTGTGCTGGCTCTCATGGCGGTGGATGACATCCCCGTAGACTCACGAACGTAGGGCAGGTTTCTTACCTGTCCGTCCTTAGCCACGTTCGTCATACCTCCGTATCGCCGACGATCCCGGACCCGGCAGCCTGTTACACCTTCGTGACACTCGGGGGCCGGGATTTCTCCTACGATGACCACCGTGAAGAAGGGTGCGTGGCGCGACTCTTCGGTTCGGAGTTGTTTCTCAGTCCGCTGAATGATCCGTGGTGCGGCGTGGCGGTCGCAACCGGGCCGACGACGACATCGACTGGACGATCATGCCGGGCAATGCGCGCCAACTGGTCGCCGCCGCTCGCGCCACCTTGCAGACGTTCGCGGAAACGAAGCAGTTGCCCGACGCCTCGAGATTGATCGACTCGATTCGTCGCTACGAGACGGATGTCTTGAAGGACGCCTCGTGGCACCGCCCCTGATTTCGCCCGCTCCGCACAGATCAGCCCCGGCGTTTGACACGAGACTCCGCCGCACGATGGCCTCGCGCTCTGTCACGCACTTTGGGAGACGCTCCGCATGCCACTTGTTGTCGGTGCGCCGGTTGGGATCGCGGTGATCGCGAACGAACCGAGCAAACCCGCCCTCATCGCGCTGACTCGTGGCGAGGAGTTGTTCGCCCCCCGCTCGTTACCGTGGGAAATCGGCATCGCCTTTTCTGCGATGTTCAAACGGAAGGCCATCGAGTTGCCGCAAGCGCTTGCGGCAGTCGAGGAGTTTTCGCGGATCGCAATCACCTACGTTGACATCGCGCTGCGACGCTCGATCGAACTGTCGCATTCGCTCAACGTCTACGCCTATGATGCATACCTCGTGGCCTGCGCCGAGCAACTCGGAGGCCGACTGCTCACGTTGGATCGAGGATTGGTCGATGCGGCCCGGCGTGCTGGAATCAACGTTGTGGAGGTGGTGACCAATTGCTGACGACGCACCAGGAAACACAGGAGTCTCTCGGCACTCTCTTGGGGCGTGCCGCTCAGGAGGGTTCGATTCGCATTCAGCGTCCGAATGGTCCGGTCTTCGTCCTGCAACCCGATGCCGCGCCGAAGTCGCCGCTCGATGTGCCGGGCATCGACCTGCATCTCGATGCACAACAAATTGTCGAATTCATCCACGCCGGACGACGCGAACAGCCAGGAAGCGTTGAAACCGGTTGTTTCGGTCGATACAGAGTATGTTGATGAAGTTCTCGTATTGAGCATCGCTCGATCAAGTCCGTCCTGACGGAGTCCATGACATGGCCGTAACCACCGTCCCGATCGTCTCAACATCGTCGGATGTCGATTTGCTGGCGGAGCAACTGGGTGTACGCGCAGAACTGCCTGCAATCATGGCGATGACCCGCCACGTCTTTCCGGACGGCGAGGTCTCGACGGAGGTCGAGATCGACCCCGAAATTGCGAACTATGTGAAACTTGTCATCGTGGTCCGATTGCCGTCGCAGGAGATCGCGGCATCCGTTGCCGCCTACCAACGCTGGCATCGCGAATTGCCGGAAACGTGCCCCGCCAGCCTGGCCACCAATTTCTGTCTGGGCATGGAGTTTGACGAATGATCGGTCCGGCAGACCTGCTGCAACTCGCCGAACGCTGGATCGAAGCCCCGATCGAAGCCGAATGGCGGTCGGCTGTGAGCCGCGCATACTACGCGGCCTTCCACGAAGCGCGACGGCGGCTGCGGCAACTCGGCTTTGAAGTGCCGCGCGGTGAGGGGGCTCACGCCTATCTTTCGCTGCGGCTCTCCAATTGCGGAACGCCGCCGCTGCAAGATGCCGGGTACACGCTGAACTCACTCCGCCGGGAACGCAACCGCGCGGACTACGACATCGATCGTGTGATGCGACAGAGTGATGGTCGCGTGCAAGTTGCTGCCGCCCGCTCCACGGTGGATACGCTCGCGGTGGCGTTGCCCGTCGCCGACAGGAACTCCCTGGTGGACGCCATCCGACGGTATGAAACCGATGTGCTTCGGGAACCCACGTGGCACAACTGATTGCTGACAGGATGGGGGGGTGCCCAAACTTGTCACAGTCCATTTCTTCGCGGGGGAGTAACCATGCGAATCTCTGGCCAGCCGATCAAACGGACGCGACTCGTGCAGACGGATCGTTACGTCGTGGCCGTCAATGTCGAACTGGTCATTCCCGACGATGACCCCAGCGAACCGTGCTACGAAGCGGAAACCGTCCAGCTCTTGAAAGGGGTCGAAGAGCATGCCCAGCGGGGTGGCGTGGACTGGCTGGCGCAACACGGCAAGGTCCATGAGGCGCTGGTCGCGACGTGAAGTGGCGAGGTGTCTGCCATTCGCAGATCGGGATCAAGCACGTCAGCCTCCGCGTTTGACACGAAACTCCGCCGAACGGTAGCCTCGCGCTCTGTCGCGGACCCGCCACACTGGCGTCGTCAGTGTTTGAAGGCTGGCGGTCTGGTTCCTGTTAGGCCAGCTTGGGGAATCACACTGTGCCATCGGTCTACATTGAGACGACGATTCCGAGCTACCTCACCGCTTGGCCGGCGCGGAACTTGATCGCAGCGGCGCATCAGGCGATCACGCGCGAATGGTGGGCTCTGCGGCGCGACAGCTTTGAGTTGTTCGTCTCACAGTTGGTGATCGTGGAGGCATCAGCGGGCGATCCGGCGGCGGCCCGGCTTCGGCTGGAGGCCCTCACTGGAATTCCGCTTCTCCCGACTACCGATTCCGTAGAATGGATCGCGACCGAACTGGAACGTCTGGGCCTTGTCCCGGCCAATGCTGCCGCCGACGCCTTTCACGTCGCTTTTGCTTCCGTCCACGCGGTCGATTACCTGCTGACGTGGAATTGTCGGCACATTGCGAATGCCGAGCGCCTTCCGGCCATTGAGGTCTTTCTCCGTGACAACGGCTTTGCGGTTCCCAACGTCTGCACCCCCGAGGAGTTAATGGGCGATGTCGATTCCAACGCTGAATGATCCTCCCGATCCGATTCTCGAAGAGCTTCACGCGACGAGACGCCGATTGCTCAAGGAGCATGGCGGTGTCGCCGGTTTGGCCGCATTCCTCCGACAAGAAGAAGCCAAAACCGCGCGGCCGATTGCCGAACTCTCGGACAGTTCCAAGCCGAACACGGCGCTCACGCCAGCCGGGAACCAGCCCGTGGATTAGGATCGGCATTCCGCCGTCAGGCATCGCGAACTGGTGTTGCCGAGGCACCTGTCTTTCGCAACTCGGCATGCCGCAGATCAGCCTCAGCGTTTGACACGAGACTCCGCCGAACGATAGCCTCGCGCTTTGTCGCGCACCTGCCACACAGAGGATTGTCCGTGTTTGAAGACAGACGTGACGTGATCTAATCCCTGTTGGGTCTCACAACACGACGTTCACTGGAGCCAAGCGATGACGCTGACAGAACTTCTCCCAACGGTTCATTCACTCGCGCGCGGCGAGAAGCTCCGATTGATTCAGATTCTCGCCACGGATGTGGCGAGTGAGGAATCGGTCTCGCTGGATCTTGTGGACAAGACTGTCCCAATTTGGTCACCGCATGATGCCTTCGAGGGGGCCGCCACATTGTTGCGAGTCCTCGCTGAGGAACAGGAGGCGTCGTAATGCCGACGGTGTACATTGAAACCTCCATCGTCAGCTACCTGCGGCAACGGCCGAGCGGTCAGGTGATTGCTGCCGCGCGTCAGTATCTCACACGACGGTGGTGGGACGGCGATCGTCACAGTTACTCACTGGTCACTTCCCAGTATGTGCTCGACGAGGCGGCGCTGGGTGATCCGACGCTGGCTGCCGAGCGCCTCCTGGCTTTGGACGGGGTCGCCTTGCTTGAATCGCCTGTGGAGGTGCCGCAATTGGCGCAGGAAATCCTGTCGCGCGCGATCTTGCCGCCAGCCGCGCAGGTGGATGCGCTGCACATTGCCATCGCGGCATTCCATGAAGTGGACTATTTGTTGACCTGGAATTGCAAGCACATCGCCAACGCGCTGATTCTTCCGCGATTGCGTGCAGTCTTGACTGATCTCCGGTACTCGGTTCCCGTGATCTGTACGCCCGAGGAAATGGTGGGGGAGGACGATGATGACAATTGATGATCTGCAAGACACAACGATTGCCGACCTGCATCGCATTCGACGGGAACTGGCCGCACGATTCCACGGCGATCTGATCGCATTGAGTGCCGACGCACAGTCGCGTGCCGAAGCTTCAGGACGCCAAATCCTTCGCCGCCCGAAGTCGTCGCAAACGGCCATCCCGCTGAACGCCGGATCGGACGCCTCTCAAGTTGTGGAGGTTGCCAACTGTTGACGACGTATCAGGAAACTCAAGAGTCTCTCGACTCGCTGTTGGCGCGAGCGGCCCAGGAGGGTGCCATCCGCATTCAGCGTCGCGACGGGCAGGTTTTCGTTCTGCAACCTGAAGCCGCGCCGAAGTCCCCGTTCGATGTGCCGGGCATCGACTTGCCTCTCGATGCGCAACAGATCGTGGCATTCATCCACGCCGGACGACGCGAACAACCGTGACGATTTGGGGCTGCTCGCCATGCGTCAACTTTGGGAGTGCTCCGGCTTGACGGATCTTTGGAATTTTGGATCGCGGCGCAGCCTTTTGGTCGTGAGCTCGCAAGGGGAGCTTTCGAAGGTTCCAAAGAAAGCGGCCCAGCCGCATTCCAAAGCTCCGTCAAGCCGGAGCACTCCCAAAGGTCAAGAAGCATCCGCTTTTGGCCAATCGGCATTCCACAGATCAGCCTCAGCGTTTGACACGAGACTCCGCCGAACGATAGCCTCGCGCTCTGTCGCGGACCTGCCACTCGGACGATTGTCCAAGTTTGAAAACAGACGGTACGCGGTCAATTCGTAGTTACGTGAAGTAGAAGTGAGGATATGGCATGCCGGTAGACCACTTTGTCGGGCGTCAAGATGCAGTCCACCGCCTCACTGATGTTCTGACCGGTCGCGAAAGGGCTAAAGGGGAGCTCACAGTTCAAAGCATTGAAGGCCCGGGCGGGATCGGTAAGACATATCTGTTCGACCACGT
>JANMLE010000122.1:0-1341 GCA_031372385.1 Planctomycetota bacterium
GATTCATGGCATCGTAGCTGAGTTCGCAAGAACTCAGATCGTGGTCGGATCTTGCGCTGAATTCTTGCGAATTCAGCTACGAACAGCGTGTCCGTCGAGCCGCGACCGTCAGGGAGTGGTCAAGTCCTTGTTAACCGCTCCCTGACGGTCGCGGCTCGACGGAACCATGAATAATCCGGGTGAATCGCCTGACATCACTTCACGCCACGACACTCCGGGAACTTCACCAGCATGACTTCATCGTCCGCATCCTCTTCCGCATTTCTCGCCCGGGCCTCCAGTCCGATCCAAGAGCACGCCTATCGGCGCGGACCGCGGATCGTGGCGATTGAGACCCTGATCCCGCATGACATCATGGCCGGGTTGCTGCTGCTGCGGATTCACACCGATGCCGGCACCGTCGACGGCGAGACCGTCATCGGGCACGGCGAAACCTACTACATTCCGCACGCCGTGGCCGCGACGCTGCACGATTGGATGTCGCGACGGCTGCTGGGGGCCGATGCCACCGCGATCGAAAGTCACTGGCGGTTTCTGTACGAACGAGGCACCGCGTTCGGAGTCCGCGGCTGCGAACTGCGGGCGATCTCGGCCATCGACGTGGCGCTGTGGGACATCCTCGGCCAGTTGACCCGGCAACCGATTTGGAAGCTGCTGGGTGGTCCCGTGCGAGACGCCATCCCGGTCTACAACAGTTGCGGCGGACCGACGTACGGACGCCGGCCGAAGGATGCTCCCGATGCCCAGGGTTGGCCGGGGCATGGTGATCTCGGGCAGCCGGGTCCGCTGGAAGACAACTACAACAGCGTCTTCCACGCCGGCGATCTGGCCGAAGAACTGTTGGCCGAAGGCTACACCGCGATGAAGCTCTGGTCGCTCGATCAGGTCTACAAAGTCTCCGGCGGCCACCGTGTCAACTGGCCCGACCTGCAACAGGCGCTGCGTCCCATGCACGAGATCCGCGAGCGGGTCGGCTTGAAAATGGAACTGATGCTCGACGGCCACGGCTTCTTCACCCTGCCCGCCGCGCTGCGGATTGCCGAGGTGATGCGCGACGTCAAACCGCTCTGGCTGGAAGACGTGATCCGACCGGACAGCGTCGAGGCGATCGCCGATTTCCGCGACCGGGCGGGCGTGCCGATCGCCGTCAGCGAGATGCTGGTCAGCCGGGAGGAATACCGCCAGGTGCTGCAACAGCGTGCGGCGGACTACACGATGATCGACCCCACCTGGGTCGGCGGCATCAGCGAAACCCGCCGCGCCGCCGAGTTGTCCCAAGCCTTCAACGTCCCGACCCTGATGCACGACTGCACCGGCCCGCTGACGCTGTTCTCCGGCCTG
>JANMLE010000166.1:0-11797 GCA_031372385.1 Planctomycetota bacterium
CCCCGGCCACCCGGGCGTAATCCTTCGGGTCCCTTCCTTCCCGCGCCCTACTGTACGCGTTTTTCTTAACCTCGTTCCTGAGGGCCGCGGCTCGGGCAAGCGTCTTACTCGTGACCGCAAGAATTCTGCTTCGTGCCCGCATCTTTCGAGTGACCCGGACGACTGGTATGCTGCCGACATGATCAAGCCGCGCGTCTATGTCGAAACCTCGATACCGAGCTTCTACCATGAACGGCGAACCACGCCGGACGTGGTCGTTCGCCGTGATTGGACTCGGTTGTGGTGGGCCGACGCGCCTGCGAAATACGAATTGGTCATCAGTCCCGCCGTGATTGGGGAACTTTCGCTGGGCATTCCTGAACGATCTGCCGAACGCCTTGCATTGATTCAAGACCTGCCGTTGCTGACCGTCGAAGATGAAGTCATCGACATCGTTGACGCCTACATTCGGCACAAAGTCATGCCAGCCGATCCGTCGGGCGATGCGTTGCACTTGGCCATCGCGTCGTTTCACAAATGCGACTTTCCCGTCACTTGGAACTGTGCCCACATTGCCAACGCCAACAAGTTCGGGCACATTCGCCGCATCAACACTCTGTTGGGCCTGTTCATTCCAGCACTCGTGACCCCTTTGGAACTCTTGGGAGCCGATCATGAAGCCAGCCATGCCTGATCCCGTCATCGACGAGATTCGCGAAATCCGACACCGGATTTCCGCCCTGTGTGATCACGATCCGGCCAAATTGGTGGCGTACTTCCAACAGATTCAAGACCAATACCCCGATCGTCTCATCACGTCGCCCCGGTTCGCGGCACCAACAGCCGCTCAGGCAGTCGGTCAAGCCGACACGAACAAGGGGGGCGTGTTGCCCAGCCAAGTCTGACCTGAATTCGAAACCCTGTTGATTCTCGCCGCCTTGTTCGTGACGGATTACCAGCCTGTTGAAAAACGACGTGGAGCACGTTTTCAACGTGCTCGTTTCCGACGAATTCGGGCACGCTGGAAGCGTACCCCACGTCTTTCACCAGGCTGTTACCTTGGTCGTGATGCGTTTGAAAGAGCATGATGGGTCGCAAGTATCTCGCGTTTGACATTGAGACCGCCAAAGACGTTCCCGGTGCGGACTTCAACTGGAAGCCTCACCGGCCGCTCGGCATTTCTTGCATCGCGTGTCAGTCGACGGAGGGCGGGGAACCGCGCGTGTGGTTCACCAAGGACGAGAGCGGTGGACCCGCGCCGCAGATGTTGGCCGCCGACGTTGCCGCGTTTGTTCGGCATCTGGCCGATGGCGTTCGCGACGGGCTGACTCCCTTGTCGTGGAATGGTCTCGCGTTTGACTGGGATGTGCTGGCCGAAGAGTCGGGGCTGGTCGAGGTGTGCCGGACACTGGCCGTGGGTCATGTGGACATGATGTTTCACGTCGTCTGCGAGAAGGGGTTTCGCGTGGCGCTCAAGAGTGCCGCCTCGGGGTTGCGGTTGCCGGGCAAACTGGCGGGGGTCGAGGGGATCGAGGCCCCTTCGCTGTGGGCCGCCGACAAGTTTGACACTGTCATCGACTATGTGTCGCAGGACGTGCGCACGACGCTGGCCGTTGCCCTCGAATCCGAGAAACGTGGATCGTTTTCTTGGACGACGCGCAAGGGAACGGTCAGTTCGATGCCATTGCCGCGTGGTTGGCTGACCGTGGAGGCGGCGCTGCGGTTGCCGTTGCCGGATATGTCGTGGATGTCCGACCCACCGTCCCGGCACGACTTCACGGCGTGGCTGCAGCGCGGTTGACAGCCTGTTGAATATGGAAGTGGAGCACGTTTCCAACGTGCTCTGGCCCGAAGAGAACGGGCACGCTGGAAGCGTACCCCACGATTCGCTACAGGCTGTTGATCCCGGACCGCGGCTTCGCGAAGATGCTCCCGCGAAGATGCTCCCACTCCGTCCACCCCGGCGTCGGAGTTTCGGAAATCACTCGGCCTTGAAAGGGACCGGCATGAACAACGAGCAACGGAAGTTTGCGAAGAAGTTCATCCATCACGCGATCCATTCGGCGACTGGTTCGCTGATCTGGAGGCTGCCGACGTTCATGCTTGTGCTGTTGCTGGCGGTGCTGATCTGGGCCGTGTTTCAATTCGACCTGTTCTGACATCGAACGCGGATTCCGATCGTTCACAGCGCACGCGGCCAAGGAAGTGACAACTCCACGTTTAGCCCCAACGCCAGCGGCGTGGGTGCAAATGCGGGCGAACCGTTGATCGCTCGCACGCCGTTGGCGTTGCGGCTAAACGTCCCACATCAGGCCGCGTGCGGCAGCCGCGGCAGGGAGTGCGCGAATTACTCACCGGTTCGCCAGACCACGAGGATGCATTGATCGTCGCTTGGTTTGCGGCCCTCGCGAAACCGTTCGACGTCTGCCACCAGGGAATGCACCCGCTCGGTGGCGTTGGCGACGGGAACGGACAGCGCGTGGTGCAATCGCTCCGCTCCGTAAATCTCGGTTTGGCGATTGAAGGCTTCCGTGACACCATCGGTAAACAGGATGAACTCATCGCCAACGTCGATCATCGTCGTCAATGCACGATAGGCAGTGTCGTCAATCAGGCCGAGCGGAAAGCCGATCCGGTCCTGTCCGACCACGCTGACCGTGCCGTTCTGGTGGCGAAGTCGCGGCGCGGGGTGCCCGGCATTGGCGATGCTCAAGGTGTGCTGTTGCGGGTCCAGAACGACGAGGCAAAACGTGATGAACCCGTCGTCAGTGCGGCAGACGAACTTGTTCAAGTAGTCCATGGCAGACTTGAGTGATGACGCGGTCGAAATGCAGTGCCGGATTTCCGAAATGAACTCGGCGATTTTCAAGGACGCCGGCAGCCCCTTTCCCACGGCATCAGCGACAGCCAGCATGATGCGACCATCGGGAAGAGTGTGGTAGCAGTACGCATCACCACCGACAATCTTCGCCGCGCGGTAGTACTGCGCAAACGAATACCCGTCGACGTGCGGACTGTCGCGAGGCAGCATTCGCAGTTGGATTTCGCGGGCTGTTTGCAGATGGTGCCGCGTCAGTTCATGCTCGATCACCACTTCGTGGGCGCGGGCGTAACCAATGGCTTGTGCCGAAATCTGCGCCACGCCGCTCACCAGGCTCAGATCCTCGTCGGTGAAACGGGCATCGGGCAGGTCTGTTTCCAGGATGATGATTCCCAACGGATTCCGGGTCGTTCCGATGATGGGCACACTGATGGTGGAGGAGAAACTCGACTCGAACACCGAATCACCGCCGGCCTCTCCCGTGTTCTCAATGAGCGGAACCGCGTTTTCGAGGGCTTTGCGCGAATGACGGTGATCGTGATGCAAAGAAGTCAGCACCGCACTGTCCGCCTGCCGACCGTGCTTTGTCGCGCGCGGCGACAATCCCCCATCCGCATCGACCAGGAGGATTTCGCCATTGTTCGCCTGCGGAAACATTTGGAAAAGAATGTCCAGCACCTTGGGCAGAATGACATCCACGTCCAAGCTGCTCCCCAGTCGGTTGACGATGTCCAGCACATTGTCGAGCCTGGCGCGCCCTTGAGTTTGTGACTGATTGTCGCGCTGGGGAACCGCCGGGTCACCGACAACCGGGATCGTCCCGCTTGAAGGATTTGCCTCGTCAAACAGATTGAAAGTCAGTGGCACGTCGTACAGATTGATGCGGTCGCCATCCTTGAGTCTCACGACACCCAGAATCTGCCGACCATTGAGATACGTTCCGTTCTTACTCTCCAGATCGACGATGAAGTACTCGCCCCCCCGCGCGAAGATTTTGGCGTGTTCACGCGAGATGGACCGTTTGTTGAGCGGGATGTCGCAAGCGCCCGATCGTCCGATCACAAACTCACGCTGTTGCATGGCCAGCGAAAACTTGACGCCGGTGGCCGGGGGGCCCATCACCACAACATTGGCCATGATCCACTCCTTGCAACGGATTGGGACACCGGAAATCCTTTCCCGTCATCGGAGCCATGGGCAACACGCTCGGCCGCGAACGCGATAGTGGTCAATCACTCCGAGCGTGTCTTGGGACGAAACCGAAGTCTGTCCAAGTCGGACCACTGAATCAGATTCTCCCGAATGTGGGCCGGTGTCGCAACGATTCTCACGCCCCCTGATCGGGGTAGTAGTCGCTGGTTTGTCGCGTGGCTTCGCAATTGGATGCGTCGTTCCGCACCAGTTCCCGCCGGGGAAGGGATTTCGGGGCACCGCCGCAGCGGAGATGGCCGGGATGGAATTGCGGTCGTTTCCGGCAAGATTCGTGGAGCACGTCTTCAACGCGGTCAACGCACGGAGAACATCGCACGTTGAAATCGTGCCCAATGTCCTTTCCCCGCTCATGTCGAAAGAGTCATTAGGCGACCGGCAACTCTTGATTTGCCCGCCACCGAGTTTACCTCGGTGGCTCGACGGCTTCTGCACTACTCTTGGCTCCAACAATTCAAGTAGTGCAGAAACCGTCGAGCCACCGGGACAAGCCCATTCGTATCGACACAATTTTTGGGCCGCGTGCGACTCAAGGCCAGGTGCGAATGCAACCTTCGGTCCGGCAGATTTCCGCACGCATCCCATTCGCTGTCTCCTTCAATTCGCTGTCGCCTCTTCGTCCCGATGGAGAGATCGACAGCGAATTGAAGGAGGCAGCGAATGTCAGAATCGGAGACGCACTCCAAGGGACAAGCATCGAACAGGGACTCGATCGTCCAGTTGTGTTGATACCAATGGGACAAGCCCAGTGGCGGGGAAGATGACTCTTGCCGCTCGCCTTGCTACTCTTCCTGCTCGCGCAGCTTGGCCAGCACGGTGTAGTCTTCCAGCGTCGACGTGTCGCCGGCGGATTCGCGGCCGGCGGCGATGTCGCGGAGCAGGCGGCGCATGATTTTTCCGCTGCGGGTCTTTGGCAGGGATGCGCTGAACTTGATCTTGTCGGGCGTGGCC
Source organism: Planctomycetota bacterium (assembly GCA_031372385.1). Classification (GTDB taxonomy): domain Bacteria; phylum Planctomycetota; class Planctomycetia; order Planctomycetales; family Planctomycetaceae; genus Schlesneria. The sequence continues at coordinate 4,961 of JANMLE010000166.1, forward strand.
AGCGCACCGATGTGCTTGCGGACGTGTGCGATCAGTTCGCGTTCCAGTTGCTCGTTTCCTTCGCCGTTCTTCAGGCTCACGAAGCAGCAGATCCCCTCACCCTTGATGTCGTGCGGGTAGCCGACGACAGCCGCTTCAGCGACCCGCTCGTGCGAGACCAGCGCCGATTCGACTTCCATCGTCGACAGGCGGTGCCCGGCGACGTTCAGCACGTCGTCGACCCGGCCCATGACCCAGATGTATCCGTCGGCGTCCTTGCGCGCGCCGTCCCCCGCGAAGTAGCAGCCGGGGATCGAACTGAAGTAAGTCTCCTTGAACCGTTGGTGATCTCCGTACAACGTGCGCAGCATCGACGGCCACGGCTGGCGCATCACCAGCAACCCGCCGCTGTTGGCCGGCAGGCTCTCGCCGTCCTTGTTGACGATGTCGGGCACCACGCCCGGCAGCGGCTTCGTGCAGCTTCCCGGCTTCGTCGCGGTGATGCCGGGGAGCGGGCTGATCATGATCGCGCCGGTTTCCGTCTGCCACCACGTGTCGACGATCGGGCACCGTTCGCCACCGATCATCCGGTGGTACCACATCCAGGCTTCGGGGTTAATCGGTTCACCGACCGAGCCGAGCAGCCGCAGGCTCGACAGATCGTACTTCTGCGGCCACTGGTCGCCCCACTTGATGAACGCGCGGATCGCCGTCGGGGCGGTGTAGAAGATGTTGACGCGGTATTTCTCGATGATTTCCCAGAAGCGGCCGTCGTGCGGCCAGTTGGGTGCCCCTTCGTACATCACCGTCGTCGCGCCGTTGGCCAGCGGTCCGTACACGATGTAGCTGTGACCGGTGACCCAGCCGATGTCGGCCGTACACCAGTAGGTGTCCTCGTCCTTCAGATCGAAGACCCACTTCGATGTCATCATCGTGCCGAGCATGTAGCCGCCGGTTGTGTGCAACACCCCCTTGGGCTTTCCGGTGCTGCCCGATGTGTAGAGGATGAACAGCGGATGCTCGGCGTCGAGTTCGACCGCGTCGCAATCGGCGTCGACGTCGGACATCAGGTCGTGCCACCAGTAGTCCCGATCGGGAACCATGTGAACGGGCGTGCCGGTGCGGCGCACGACGACGACCCGCTGGACCGTCGGCGACTTTTCCAAGCTGTCGTCGACCGCCTGCTTGAGCGGCACTTCCTTGCCGCGCCGCCAGCCGCCGTCGGCCGTGACGATCAATTTGGCCTGGGCATCGTTGTTCCGGTCGGCGACCGCTTCCGCACTGAAACCGCCGAAGATGATCGAGTGCGTGGCTCCGATGCGGGCACAGGCCAGCATGGCGATCGCCAGTTCGGGGATCATCGGCATGTACAGCGTCACGCGGTCGCCGGTCGTCACGCCGAGCTTCTTCAACACGTTGGCGAACTTGCAGACTTCGCGGTGCAGATCCTGATACGTCAGCACGCGGCTGTCGCCCGGCTCCCCTTCCCAGATGATCGCGGCCTTGTTCTTGCGCCACGTCGTCAAGTGCCGGTCGAGGCAGTTGTCGCTGGCGTTGATCTTGCCCCCTTCGAACCATTTGGTGTCGGGCATTTCACCCTGGATGACGTGGTCCCACTTCTTGAACCAGTGCAGATTCTGGGCGAGTTCCCCCCAGAACCCGGCCGGATCATCCTTGGCCCGCTGCCACATCTCTTGGTACTGGGCTTCACTGCTGATGTGGGCCTGCTTGGTGAACTCAGCCGGAGGCGGGAAGCTGCGTGTTTCATTGAGGACGCTCTGAATGTCGCCAGACATCGGGAGGGTCTCCTAAGGCGTGAGAGTGCGGGACGGGGTGAAACCAAATGCGACGCGAAACCAGATGCTGAACCGGGGAGGATTAAACACCGAATCCCGGTGAATTGCCACGGAGTCAACGGACCGGCATCCCACGATTTCCAACGGTCCGGATCGGGGACGGACAGACCAACAGACCTGTCCTGCGCGACCGACTCTCCCGACACAGTTCACCCGGTCCGCCATGCCGCCGTGCGCAGAAATGTTTCTCTCGGCGCGACCGATGTCGACGGGTGGAAAACGAACTGGCCGACGCGGTCGGCGTCGGCCAGTTCAGAAACGTGTTGTCCGGCTCGATTACTTCTTCGCGCCGTCGACGACTTTCTTCTGCACGTCGACCGCGTCCGTGTTGACCGTCTTGGCGACCTTTTCGGAGAGCTTCTTTGCCAGCAGTCCGCTGGTGTCGCAACCGGCGGCGACGGAGACGATCTTGCCACCCTTTTCGATCAGGAAGTTGGTCGGCATCGTCTTCGTGTCAAATGTCTTCCAAGCTTCGCCCTTGCTGTCGACGGCGTACAGCATGTTGAGCTTCTTTTCCTGAACGTAGGAGGCGACCTTGGAATCGGGTTCGCGGAAAATGGCCAGCGAGGTCAGGCCCTTGCCCTTGTATGCTTCGTGAATCTCCTGGAAGTACGCCAGTTCCTTGTCGCAGCCCGAGCAGCCGCAGGTCAACCGGACGAGCACCGGCCCCTTGGCGGTCAACTCGGCCAGATCGATCTCTTTTCCGTTGGCATCCTTGATCTTGAACTCGGGTGCCTGAGTCCCCACGTCGACCTTCTTGGCCGCTGGTTTGGCTTCCTCGGCCTTGGCAACCGGCTTGGCTTCCTCGGCAAACGACACCGTCATCAACAGACACGCGAACGAGACGAACGACAGCAATCGAAGCATGGGCGATTCCTTGTTGGGAAACAGATTTCAGACCAGTTCCGAAACGAGACGCGGAGCACTCTAACCAAACCCACCCCCGTCCGCCAGATCCAAGGTTGCTGATGAGTTGGAAGGGGTGCCCGCGAAGCAGCGCGAATGAAAACGGGGCGATTCGTGCTGCTCACGATCCGGTTCTTTGCGCCACTCGAAGATTTCGAACAGAAGGAAACAAAGGGAACGAAGGGCAGACGGGGGCATCGCCGTTGATTGACGTGACCGACAGAAGTCGCTTGGACAGCGGTTCGTAGCACGGACGCCTCGTCCGTGCGCGAATGTCAGGGGCGGTTTCAGACGCACGGACGAGGCGTCCGTGCTACGGGGACTTTTGTCGGTCACGTCTTGATTGGTATCACCGAGACTTGGCAATCAACAATGGCTTTCTTCGTTCCCTTCTGTTCAATCGGGGCGCGGTCGCGCTGTGCGGTTCGTGGTTCATGGTCCCGCGGTTGCGAGGAACGCGGTGATCGCGTCGCGGTTGGCGGCCACGTCATGAACGCGCACGATGTCCACCCGCTGGTGCGCCAGTGCGACTGAAACGCCGACCGTTCCGAACAGTCGCTCGTCGACCGCGCGGCCAGTCACCTTCTGCAAGAACCCCTTGCGCGAGTGGCCGATCAGGACCGGTCGGCCGAGCGATTGAAACCGGCGAATGGACGAGAGGATCTCGACGTTGTGTTGGGCCGTCTTTCCAAATCCGATGCCGGGGTCGAGGGCAATCCGGTTCGCGGCGATTCCCGCCTTGCCCAGGGTGTCCAGGCGTTCCGCGAAGAAGCCGCAGATCTCGGCGACGACATCGGTGTACTGCGGTTCACGCTGCATTGTTTCGGGAGTTCCCTGCATGTGCATGCAGACGATCCCACAGGGGAATTCCAAACAGACGTCGATCATCTGTTCGTCGAATCGCAGTCCCGAGATGTCGTTGACGATCCGTGCTCCGGCCCGCAGGGCTTCGCGCGCGACCGCGGATTTCGACGTGTCGACGGAGATTGGGATCGTGGTTCGTTCGGCCAGCCGCGCGATGACGGGAATCACCCGGCGCAACTCTTCGTCTTCGCTCACAGTCTCAGAACCGGGGCGTGTCGACTCCCCGCCGACATCGAGAATTCCGGCCCCTTCCTCGACCAATCGCAGACCGTGCTCGACGGCGGCATCCGTCAGCAGAAACCGGCCGCCATCGGAGAAACTGTCCGGGGTGACATTGACGATCCCCATCAGCAGCGGCCGATCTCCGGGCTCGCTGTGGAAGTCTGCGAATTCCCAAACTCGGAGGCGGTCTGAACTGTTCATCATCAAATCCTCGCGGCTCGGAACGGATGATTCCCGGTGATCTCATTGCATCTCTGGTTAGGCGAGCGGCAGGAATCGGCAGACAAGCACGCAGCGCAAGCGAGTGAGTTTTCAGACACACTCGCTTGCGCATCGTGCTTGTCTGTCGGCGAGCTTTCCTCTGCCGCTCGCCCACGAACCAACTTCTGGGTTCTTGACGGTATTGCGTCAAGTGTCGCCCCGCACAAATCCCGCTTCGGGAGGATCTTCGCCAATCCTCAAGGTTAGGAAAACTTTCCCGAGTCGTTTGACAAGCAAAATCTCGCCGATATTCTGCAACCTCGTTACAGGGAAACTCGGAGCAGTTCCCCCAGTCTTCCAAAGTATCCTCCGCATAACGACTAGGGATAGTGCTGCTGCGGGGGTGGGCATGCCGAGGGTCGGCAGCCATGTTTGGTTCTCTGTCTAGGTTTGAGGGAGGTCAGGATGAATCGCATGTTTGGTTGGGCAGCGACTGCTGCGGTCGCGGTTGTGTTGTGTGTTGGTGGTGACGCGGAAGCTCGAAGCTGCTGCCGTCAGGCCAAGGTCCGTTGCTGCAAGCCCGCTCGGGTTCGTTGCTGCAGCGCTCCGAAGACCTGCTGTGCTCCGGCTCCGACCTGCTGTGCCGCCGCTGCTCCGTGCGCCAGTGGTTGCACCGCGACGGCTCCCGCCGCCAACGGTGCCGCCGTAGCGCCGAATCCGCCAAAGGAAGTTGAAACCGCTCCGAAGCCGGCCACGTGATTCGTCACGGGCTGCTGGCGTTGCCTGTCCCTAGCTGAGGGCCACGTCGAGCGACTGCTACATGAAACGGGCTTGTTCTGATTTTCGGAACAAGCCCGTTCTGCATTTCACCGTTGGAGGATGACCACTCCTGGCCGTCCTTTCTCGTCACGACCGGCATACCGACATATACCTCACGCGGCCTTGCCTGAAACGTTTAACCGCTACGCCAACGGCGTGCGCGCGATCAACGGTTCGCTTCCATCCGCGCGCACGCCGTTGGCGTAGCGGTTAAACGAAAACGTCTGACTTTGGGCCGCGTGATCACTCGATCCGCCGGATCGTCCCTCGTTCGGGGTACGCGACGTACACGTGGCGATCCGGAAAATCGCGGCGAATCTTTGCGACGTCCGTCACACCGGGACGGTAACGCCCCAGCAGCAATTCGGACGTCAGGCCCGGTTCGTTGACCACCAGGTCCAGCGGGGCACCGATGATGTCTTTCTGTTCCAGCAGTACCAGAGCCGGGCGGAGTTCCGCGCGCCGCTCGATCCACTGCCGCAGTTCGGCGTGACGCTGACGTGGGTACTCCAACGAGTCCAGACCCCGCTGCAAGCGCGCAGGCCACAGATGAGCGGGTTCCAGATAGATCCCGGCCACGCTGATCGCCAGCAGCGAGCACCACCAGATCGGCAGGCCGAACTGGCCCCGGCGCTTCCAGTCGGCAAACAGCAGGCTGGTAGTGCCGCCGAGAATGAGACACCACAGCGGCGCAGACTCGAAGACGTAGTGCCACCCCATGATGCCGACATACCAATACGGCACATGCAGCAGATGCAGGCTGACAATGGCTGCCATGAGCAGACTCCACCGCCGGTCCAATCGCGGCAGGGCGCCGAGAAACACCACGGTACACATCAACAGGGGCAGGCCGTCGAACGTCCAGAGCCAACTCGCGACCCAGCGGTGAAGTGCGTTGCGGGCGGCCAGCGCGGGAGTCAGGTTTTCGGTCCACACCCGATCATAGGCGTCGATCACCTTCGGGCCGAGCCGTTGTTCGCCGCGCACCACGTTGTTGAAACCGTAGACGTGCCGCGGAGTGTACACGTCCGTGTAGAGCTGGTACGGCGACGTCAGCCAGTCCCCGGTCACGGCATGGTTGTAGCCGAGCATGATTGCCCAGCCGCACAGCAGGGGGATGCCGAATCCAATGAGGCTGGAGGCGGGAAGCGGGAGGCGGGAGGCCGACGACTGTGCCGCGGGGGTGGAACCCTCCGTCGCGGTGGGGCTGGTGGTTTCGCACAGATTGGCAGCCTGTTGAAGAACGTCGGGCACGTTTTCAACGTGCCGATGTTCTGTGGGATTCGAGCACGATGGAATCGTGCTCCACGTGTTATTCGATAGGCCGTTGGAAACCGTTCGCAAACGACCGCGAATCAACCAGAGGGCAATCTCCAATCCAAACGGCAGGCCCACGGCGGCGGCGGTCATCGGGCGGCAGAGCATCGCGAAGCTCAATCCGCAGCCGGCCATCCAGGCATCCGCCATCGAACGAGTCCGCTGCCAGCGGGTCACTCCCAGCAGGAACAACGACAACGACAGCAACGTGGCATGGTGGGACAACAGCGTGTTGCCAAACAGGGCGATTCCCGGTGACAGGGCCATCACCAGCGCGGCGATGAAGCCTGTTTGACGACCGCCGAGTTCCCGGCCGGTCCAGTAGATCAACATCGTCGACAACGCGCCCGCGATCCATTGCCCGAAGTACGGATGCCCGGCCGCCACGAACGGGGCCAGCCAGAGACCCGTTCCGGGGTAATACCGGCTGGCCATGCGGCCTTCGTTCAAGACATGCATCTGGTCAAACAATTCGGGATGCAGTGGGTGGCTGGGGAATGAGAACCGGCCGGACAGCAGCGTCTTCGCTTGAAACAGGTAGCTGAATTCGTCGTGGTACGCGGGAGGAAGATCCCCGATGCCATTGCCGATGCCGGAGCTCACGCAGAACGAGAATCCTCCCAGCAACAGGCACCACACCCAATCCGAAGTGATCGTGGTGATCGTCGTCGCG
>JANMLE010000176.1:0-1309 GCA_031372385.1 Planctomycetota bacterium
CGCCGTCCGCACGATTCATGTCGCGGCTCTGCCAACCGCGCCACGGGTCGGTGCCGAATTGATTTTCGCATTGTCGCATTTCCCTCCGCGAAAGGACGGCCTTTCGCGGTGCGAAAGGCGACAGTTGTTGAAGCGTCGGTCCTGACTCGGCCGTTTCGTCGCTGAAGGCTGATGGCAGTTTCTTCAGCCCGGAGGGCGGCAGATCGTGGCCCACGGCGCAAGCCGTGGGTTGAGTGGAGAAGATGGCGCATTAGCCCGGAGGGCGGTACTTCGATGAACCGCCAGCTTCTTTCGATGTGCCGCCCTCCGGGCTGATGGGAGACTGCTGCCAAGATCCCAAGGCTTGCGCCGTGGGCTACCATCTGCCGCCCTCCGGGCTAAAGTCATCGCGCCCTCCCGGCCGAAGCCATCGCGCTCTGGACTGAATCCAACGCGACCACTGTCAGGTCAGCGCGGTCGTCTGAAGCCGCCGGTTGATTCCGTTGGTCACTTCGATGCTTCACCCACCACCGTCGAGATCTTCACTGATAACTCGGCGGCCTTCGCCTCGGCCTCGGCCACCGGCAAGCCCTTGGCGACACCTGGACGAAGATGTCCGGCTGCGGAGACGTAGGCGTCGCGCAAGACGCTCACTCGTTGTTGGACGAGCGGCAGCAATGACTCGGGCATCTGCCGGGCGGCGAGCAGGCTCTTCGGTGACTCCGCAGCGGCGGACTTCTCATCACCCGCCCACCGGATCAACTGCTGTGCGATGAACCAGTGACCGGCATCATTCGGATGGACTCCGTCGGGCTGCATGGTGAACTGGGGCTCCGTACTCCGCCGCTCGCGGACCGCCTTGGTCATCGGTCCGTGCAGGTCGATGACGGTCCAGCCCTCTTTGCGCTGGCTGACCAACCAGTCGCTGTAGCGGTCGAGAACCTCGTTGTACGAGAAGTTTTTCGGCGCACGCACATCGTCGTAGAAGGGCGGGGTTATCACGACGAACTTCGCCCCTGCCTTTTCCGCGGTGGCCTTCAGTTGTTTCATCCCGCTCTGATACTTTCCGTAGCGGGACTCGTCGAACGGCAGGTAAATCCCGCAGTTGATCCCGTAACAGGCGATGACGAGGTCCGGCTGCACGGCCTTCAACACGCGATCGAGTCGCTCGGCCAGATCGGGACGGGGAAACTGGCCGCCCGCGTGTCCGTCTTCACTCAAGCCCGACACGGTTTCACTCGGCAGGCCGCAGTCGATCAACCTCGGAGCGCGGTCCTTCAATTCCGTCACCAGCCAGGCATCGAAATTGGCGACGTACAGTCCGGCCGCC
>JANMLE010000185.1:0-4594 GCA_031372385.1 Planctomycetota bacterium
CGAAGCGAGCTGGTCCCACCCTACCTTACCCCACACTTCTGAAGAGCGATCCCCATGTTTCGCAACCAGAATCTTCCTCCCGGAGTCGCCGCCGCGCCGACGACCGCGACATTCATTGCCTTCACTGAAGGCCCCGCGTGCGACGCCAACGGGGACGTCTATTTCTCGGACATCGTCAACAACCGCATTCTGAAGCTCGATGCCAAGACCGGGCGGCATGCGACGTTTCGCGAACCGAGCGGTCGTTCCAACGGGTTGCTGTTCGATGCCCAGGGCCGGCTGCTCGCCTGCGAGGGGAACGAATTCTGCCCGAACGACGGCAACCGCCGCATCACCCGCACGGACATGAAGTCGGGGAAGGTGGAAGTGCTGGTCGACAACTGGCAGGGGAAGCGGTTCAACGCCCCCAACGACATCGCCGCCTGTTCCAACGGCCGGTTGTTCTTCACCGATCCGTGCTACTTCGACCGGACCACGATGGAGCTCGACCACGAATCGGTCTATCAGATCGATCCGAACGGCAAGGTGACGCGAGTTCTCACGCAGCCCGAAATCCAGCGACCGAATGGCGTGGCGCTGAGCCCGGATGAACGGACGCTGTACGTGGTCGACAGTTGTCCGGTGCCGGGCGGAAACCGGAAGATCTGGGCGTTCGACCTGGCGGACGACGGCACTCTCAGCAGCCAGAGCCTGGTGATCGACTTCGCGCCCGGCCGCGGTGGCGACGGGATGTGCGTCGATTCGCAGGGAACGCTGTTCATCGCCGCCGGTGTGTCGCGGCCGCGCAATCCGAACGAGACCGCCGACGTCCCGGCGGGTGTCTACGCGATCCGCCCCGACGGCAAGGTGCTCGGCCGCATCCCCGTGTTCGAGGACGTCATCACCAACTGCACCTGGGGCGGCGCCGACCTGAAGACCCTGTACATCACCGCAGGCAAGACGCTGTATCAGGTCCGCGTCGACGTCCCCGGCTGGGTGGTCCATCGGAAATAGTCGGACAGTTGTCGTGGGACGACGGATGATTGAAAGGGGGGAACTGCGATGAGACTTCGAGCCGTAACATCACTCGCCTGCTTGATGATGCTGGCCTGCACTTGCAGCTTGGCGGACGACGTTGAGCCAAAATGGGGACATCTGAAAGGACGCATCGTTTTGGCAGGAGAGATTCCGAAATCGGTGCCATTGGTCCACGAGTTGGGCAATCCAGGAAAGGACGGCATTCGGAACGTTCCTTATGAGTTATTGATTGTCGATGACAAGACGAAAGGCATTCAGAATGTGGTCGTGTATTTGCAAAAGAAGCCGTCCCGCATTCATCCGGAACTGATCCACAGCAAGGAAAAGACAGTAAAGTTTCAGGCGACTCGCGGAAGGTTCGTTCCGCATGTCCTGCTGGTCCGAACCGATCAGGAAATCGAACTCGCCAGTCCGGATCCCTTCGCTTACCTCTACCATGTGTGGTCAATCAGGAGCGAGCAACAAGTTTTCTTGGTGCAATCGGGGCCTCTTCGTGTTCCACAGTTTGCGTTTCCTGAACGTTCTCCAGTGCCAGTCGGATGTGACATTCATTGTGGGATGTTGGCCTATTGGGTGGTGCTCGATCATCCCTATTCCGCCGTCACCGGCAAAGACGGTTCGTTTGAGATAAAGAACCTGCCCATTGGTGAACACAACTTCACGGTCTGGCAGGAGAAGGTCGGAGACATTCGTCCGATTCAGACGGAAAAGTTCTTCAAAGTTTCCATCGCCGCGGAAAAGACCACGTCGCTCGACGTGACGCTTCCGGTTTCAATGTTTTACGCTGTCCGAGATGAGAGTTCTCCGTGAAGCAGCAGATTGGTTTGATACTTCAGTTCCTCGTGCTGACGGCGACGCCGTTGATTTCGTGGTGGCAACTTCAGTTCGGGTTCAGCCTGATTTGGATGCCGGCGCTGCTGTCCGTCGCCGCGGTGTTGTTCTGGATTGGAACGCGGCTGCGTGAGTCACGGTGAAACGACTAGCGAGGCTGTGCCTCAGACCGACGAGATGTAGGACGGACATCTTGTCCGTCCAGTTGGGTCGAATTCAATGCGGGACGGACAGGATGTCCGTCCTACAAAACTTGACACACCGTGCGCGAGTTTTGGTCTTCAAGTGAACTAGTTCGGTCAAAGAGGTTCGTGTGTACGACAGTCTGCGACCATTGTTGCCATGCTGCGCCAGCCTGTGTCTGTTGAGCGCGCTGGTGAGTGGTGCCGATGCCGCCGATCCGCCGAAGAGGGCGATGCGCGAATCGGCGTCGCTGCCGACCGACTCGAATGTGCTCAAGCGGTTTGGTGCCATCAAGGACTATCTGGCGGAGAAACGCTGGTCCGAGGCGATCGAGGTCTTGCAGGAGATTGCCCAGACGGACGGACGGATGCTGGTGCTGGCCGAACCGGGAACCGCCGGCGGGTCCGCCGTGTATCTGAATGTCGCCACGCGCTGCAACATCCTCCTGTCTCAACTGCCACCCGAAGGTCTGGCGGCCTATCGGAAGAAGGTCGATCCGCAGGCCAAGCGGTGGATGGATCACTGGAAGCAGACTCACGACGAAGCCGACCTGCTGCGGGTGTTTCGCGAAGCGTATCTGAGCAGCTTCGGCGATGAGTCGTTGTGGGCGCTCGGTGAAGCGGCCTGGGATCGCGGTGATGTCGCCTCGGCGCGGCTCTATTGGACGCAGCTTGTGCCGCTCGGTCAGGAAGCCCGCGCAGCGGACCTTCCCACGGTGCTCCGATACCCCGACAGCGACCTGAATCCCGCCGGGGTTCTGGCCCGGCTTGTGCTGTGTACTTTGATGGAAGGGGAACGTGACCGCGCATTGACAGAGTTGGTGCGACTGAAGGAACTCGTTGGCGACGCGGAGGGAACTCTGGCCGGGCGTCAGGGGCGCGTGTCCGATCTGCTGAAACAGATCCTCGACGAATCGTCGGCATGGGAGTTCCCCACCGATGCCGGTGAAGCCGCGACATTCGGATTGAATGCCAGCCGCAGCGGAGTGCTGCCCGCCGGAGTGGAACTCGGCGCATCTCGCTGGTCGCACCCGTTGCCCGCCGGGCGGCTGAGATTCCCCGAGCGGTTCAACGCCGCACCCGACCGGGGTCCGTTGAGTTACCACCCGGTGACGTTTGGAGACATCGTGCTCGTCAACAACGCCCGGTCGGTCTGGGCGTGGAATCTGTTGACGGGCGAACCGGCCTGGCCGACCGAACGCGGCACGGCCGAGATCTATCCTCCGGCCCCGGAGGACGGCAACGGTTCACCGAACCAGATTTGCAGCGGTGTGCCGTACCACACCATGACCATTGCGGACGGCCGGTTGTACGCGCGCCTCGGTTCGGTGACGAATGCCGCCGACAACGAAATCAACAGCGACGCCCTGGAGAACGACCTGGTCTGCCTCGATCTCGCCAATGGTCAGGGCAAGCTGGTCTGGAAGGTCGCGGCGAATGAATTGATCAAGGACGATCACACGTGGCGCTTCGAAGGATCGCCGCTGGTCATCGGTGGCCGGGCGTTTGTGGCGCTCAGCCGGCGCAGGCCGCAGTTCGAGTTCGCAATCGCCTGTCTGGATGCCGTCACGGGGACGTTGATTTGGAACCGTCCCGTCGTCTTTGCGCGCGGAGCCTTTGAGGATCTCCACAACCGGGTCAGTCACCTGTTGCTGACGGCGGGGGCCGGCCGGTTGTTCCTGTCGACCGACGCTGGCGCGATCGTCGCCGTCAACGCCAAAGATGGCCGGCTCGATTGGGCCGTCACGTATGAAAGCCTCCCGCCCTCACGAACGAACGCCTCCGACCACCTTCACCAGGGACTGTTGCCGGCCCTGTTTCACGAGGGCCTGCTGTTCGTGGCACCGAACGATTGCAGCCGGTTGTTTTGCATTGAGGCGGATTCGGGCCGGGTCCGGTGGCAACTCAAGCAATCGGAACCGGACCGCTGGCGGCACCTGCTGGGTGTCGTTCCGGGGGGAGCCGCCGGACGGTTGATCGTCAGCGGAAACCTGCTGACGTCGATCGACATCGCCACCCACCAGGTGGTGTTCGGCAAACAGACGGGCGGGCTGCGGAACCGCCCCCCTCCGGAAGAGCAGGGCTATGGTCGCGGCGTGCTGGCCGGCAAGGTCATCCTCTGGCCGACGCGCGAGTCGATCAAGATCATCAATGCCGCGGACGGGAAGACCCTCGGGGAGAAGAAGCTGCACACGCCGGGTGCCGCCGACGTGGGGGGGAACCTGACAGTGTCGCAGGGGATGCTGCTGGTCGCGCAGCCCGAACGGCTGGTCGCCTACTGCGAGTACAGCCTGCTCAAGCAGCGTCTGGAACGGGAGCTGTCCGAACGAACCGGTGCGGAAGGTCCGCGCAGTCCGCTCATCGCATCGCCGGTTGGTCCCGGTCGGCACACGCGGCAGATGTCGACTGAAACTCTGCTCGGACAACTGGCGGATGTGGAAGTCGCACAGGGTGACTTGAACGCCGCAATGATCACACTGCGCAAGGCGATCAAGACTGTCGACGCCGGCGCACTGCCAGACAAGTCTTCGTCGTCGCGCTTCCGCAACCGATTGCTGGAACTG
>JANMLE010000193.1:0-2928 GCA_031372385.1 Planctomycetota bacterium
GTTGCCAATAGTTACTGCCTTGACTGGATGCTACGGCTGAAGGTGGATGACACGCTGAATATGTTCTACATCTATTCCCTGCCCGTCCCGCGGCTGACTGACAAAGACGATGCCTTCCGCCCAATTGTGGATCGCGCCGCGCGGCTGATCTGCACGACGGCGGAGTTCGACGGCTTGGCGAAGGAAGTCGGTCTGAAGAGCCACCGCCAGGGAGTCACGGACGGGGTCGAGCGGGCGAAACTCCGCGCCGAACTGGACGGCCTGATCGCCCACCTCTACGGCCTGACCGAGTCCGAGTTCGCCCACATCCTGACCACCTTCCCGCTGGTCCCCGACCCCGCCAAAATCGCCGCCCAAAACGCCTACCGCGACGCCGAACGAGGACTCATTCGATGAAACTCCCCAATGCCGAACAGGCCGTCGTCGAGCGGGAGAAGATCACCGATTACCTGCTCAATCCAACCCATCGGTATGGCGCGAGCAAAGCGGCTTTCTTCGGCGATTTCGGCTTTCGACTGGACGACTGGGAGCAACTTGCGGATGCTCTTCGTGAGCACGGCCAAACGCAGGAAGTGACCAAGACCAAACAAACGCCGTTCGGACCGCGTTATGAAGTTGACGGAGAACTGACCGCTCCCGATGGCCGAACCCCTCGGATTCGCACCGTCTGGCAATTCGACAACGGACAAACCGCGCCGCGGTTGATCACGGCGCACCCCTTGGAGGCCAACTCATGATTCGCGAACACGATTGCATCGTGCTAACTCAAGATCTGCCCGACGAGAACTTGCAGGCGGGAGACATCGGCACCGTCGTCCATATCCATCAAGGTGGAGCGGGCTACGAAGTCGAGTTCATGACGCTGGCCGGGGAAACCGTCGCCATTGCCACGCTGTTACCCGAACAGATTCAACCGATTGCCAAACGAGACATTGCACACGTCCGAGAATTGCAAACAGCATGAGCGGCCAACTTGCGTGTCCCCTGATTCGTGACCGCTTACCCGCTGCGAAGGAGAAAACCATGATCAAAGAACTGGATCGTGTGATACTGACCGCCGACTTGCCCGAGCATGGGCTGATGACAGGCGACATCGGCACGGTCGTTTTGGTGCATCGTGGAGGGGTTGGCTTTGAAGTCGAATTCCTGACTTTGGATGGAGAGACTCTGGCCGTGATGTCATTACCAGCGTCGCAAGTGCGTCCCATTAGCTCTCAGGAAATCGCTCACGCTCGGACGCTGGAATTGGTTTGAACTGCACGACGGCGGAGTTCGACGGATTCAGGAGCCGCTGATGAACGCCTGCAATTGACGCTGCGTCGCCTGAAAACAAAAGCAGCGGCCAGGGACAAATCTCCCGAGTCGACTGACGCCGGCCCATTCTGGTCGCAGGGAAACATTGACGGCCGCCGCTGAGAAATCAAGACATCTGCGACATCCTCGGACATAGTCGATGCCCAAGTTGGAAACAACGCCAAGAGACGCTAGTCATCACTCGATTCCGCGAGCGAAGTGTCGATTGGCGGATTCTCCTCTGCGCCCTCGCTCAATTCGGGCACATGGTCCTTCAACAGCAAGCAGAGTCGCCGTTCGGCCTTGACCAGAATCTGCCGCACCCGCTCACGAGTGATTCCGGCAAGCTGGCCGATCTCTTCGAGCGTCATTGGTTCCCCATCCAACCCGTGTCGCCAACGAAGAAACTGGGAGTAACGCGGCACCATCCGGTCGATGGCACCGCGGACAAGAACCGCGAGTTCGGATCGCTCGGCGGCGACAGGCGGTTCGAGGATTGAGTCCGGAATCAGCCGAGATTCCTGCCACTCGGGTTCCAACCGATCCGACAGCGAACGAACGCTCATCGCCCGTGTCAGTTTGATCCAGTTCTTTTGCAGTTCTGGTGTCTCGTTCAGGTGGCGTTCCAAGCTGTCACGTGCGCACAGCGGACCACCCGCTACAAGAGCCGCATCACGGGCACGGCAGGCTTGCAACAGCGGCCACACAAGATCGGGCCGAATCCGAATCAACAGTGCGTCCTCGGGGCCTTGGCGCATACACGCCTGGCGAATCCACCACGTCGCGTAGGTCGAGAACTGGCATCCGGTTTCCGGGCGATACTTTTGCACCGCGCGAATCAAGCCCGTCACCGCGATCTGCTCCGCATCATCGGGATCGAGGTTGTACCAGCGGGCATACCGCTTCGACATGTGTCGCGCCAACGGCCAATGAAAGATGACGAACTGGCTGAATGCTCCCGGTTCACCATTCCTAACCCGCTGAAACAGCTTGTCAGACTTTTCCGCGTACTTCGGTTTTTTCGCAAAGAGGTTCAGTTCAGCAGACGTATCAAGCACCCGCCGGACACGATCCAGTGCATCGATTAACCCGACAGACTCCTCTTCATCCAAGGTGAACCGTAACCCCTGCAAACGGTTCACGAACGCGGGCGGAGACGACTTCGAGAAGAAGGGATGTTCACGATGCCGCAGTTTTCTGCCATCCGGAAGACGCACGGACCATTGCCAGACCTGCTTGGC
Organism: Planctomycetota bacterium; assembly: GCA_031372385.1. Classification (GTDB taxonomy): domain Bacteria; phylum Planctomycetota; class Planctomycetia; order Planctomycetales; family Planctomycetaceae; genus Schlesneria. The sequence continues at coordinate 2,535 of JANMLE010000193.1, forward strand.
CGGCTCGTCACACGTGTAGACGAGAATATGCTCATGAAACGTCCGCGCCACCTTCCGCTGGGCGTCTCTCAGCAATGCGCGATTGAATAACGCGATCCGGTCCGTCTGACACTGCAAGACTTGGAAACCCCGTTTCTGAGCAACCGCCCGGAACATCAGGTCGCGATGATCGACAGAGACCTGTACTGTCGATGTGCCGCGATCCCAACCCAGCGTTTCCACGAAGAGTTCGCCAAGTCGATGTGTTCTGAGCAGATCATCAATCGGATTCATGGCTCGCGGCACGCAATGGACTGGGGCTGTCAGTATGATCGGAAGAGATGACACCACCGCGAAGACAGAAGAGCCGATTTGAATGTTCACAGCAACTGTGATCGACGCCACGAGCCGCGTG
>JANMLE010000237.1:0-1933 GCA_031372385.1 Planctomycetota bacterium
GACGCGGCGGGTGTACTCCGCGTGCGCCTCGGCGGCCAGCTCGCCGTTCCAGCACCACCAGGCCCCGTTCGACCGCGGCGCGAACCGCTTTCGGTTGTTCGTCGGCCGCGCGAGCGGCGCTGACACCGAACAGGATCACCATCAGGAGCATGATCCGCAGTCGGGCCTGTTGATGATTCATGGGGCCATCCTTTCGGGAGTGGATAGTGGGTAGTGGATAGAAAAAAGGGGACGGCGTTCCAATCCAGTGTCCGCTTTGTTTCGGGCTCCTGGACCTCAAGCGGCCCGAACTGAGAGGCTGTCCGGAATGCCGCCGTGGCCAGGGGGTCGGGAGTCTCGTCGCACTGCTCGACAGGAACCAGTGGCCGCTCGTGCCGCGGGTTGTCGCCTCAACCGAACAGTTCGGTCAGTGGGCGGCCGTCGACGACGTGATGCGGGCGGCCGAGAGGGTCGCGGAACTGGGCTTCGGGGGAGATGCCGAGGGAGTGATAGACCGTGGCGAGCATGTCCTCGGGCGAGACCGGGTTTGACGTCGGATAGGCGGCGTCGCGGTCGCTCGATCCGTAGAATTGGACGCCGCGAATGCCGCCCCCCGCGAAGACCGCCGACTGGCACGCGCCCCAATGGTCGCGGCCTTGGGCCGGGTTGATCTTTGGAGTTCGTCCAAACTCGCCCCACATCGCGACGAGCGTCTCATCGAGCAGGCCGCGGCCCTGCATGTCGTCCATCAGCGCGGAGAAACCCTGATCGAGTGACGGCAGGCAGTAGTAAGCCTTCAGCATGTTGGTGCCGGTCAGTCCCTCGAACGGGCCGTGGTTGTCCCAGACGTTGGCGACGTTGCCACCCGGTTGAATGCGCATCCAACTGATCGTCACCAGCCGCACGCCCGATTCAATCAACCGCCGCGCGAGCAGAATGCTCTCGCCGTATTCGTTGCGGCCGTAGCGATCGCGCGTGCGCGGGTCTTCCAGTTCCAGATTGAATGCCCGCTTGGCGACGGGTGACGACAACATGCCGAACGCCTGCTCGCGGTAACTGTCGAGGCTGCGGGCCGCGCCGACCGACTGATAGCGGCGGTCGGCCTCTTCGACGACGCTCAGCAACCCGCGCCGGGCGAGCAGCCGCGACTCGGCCATGTCGGCGGGCAGAGAGATCGAATGCGTCGGCGTCTCTTTCGTCTCTTCGGCGGCGGCGACTTCCATCGGGTCGTAACGGCCTCCGAGAAACCCGGCATACGTGCCGGTGTACGTCGCGCCGTCGTGGCCGATCGGGCGCGGAATCGTCACGGCGGCCGGCATCGTCTGCATCGGCGAGAAGTACGAGACGACCGAGCCGACGTTCGGGAAGTCGCTGCGATTCCTCTGGTTTCGCGGCACGGCGAGCGTGTTGTTGATCCGGCCGGTCAGCGTGCGATAGACGCTCGGCTCGTGGTTGTTGCTGTCGTGGGTCAACGAGCGAATGATGGCCGTTTTGTCGGTGTGCTTCGCGAACAGCGGCAGGTGTTCGCAGACGTCAATGCCCGGAACGACTGTGGCAATTGGGTTGAACTGGCTGCGAATCCCGTCGGCCGCGAGTGGCTTCATGTCCCACATGTCCTGCTGCGGCGGACCGCCCCACAGGTAGATCAGGATGCAGCCCTTCGCCTTGCCGGTGCGGGGCAAAGATCCACCGCGCGGGACGCCTCCCGCCGCAAGAGCCTGTTCGGCTCGAAGCAGCTCCGGCAGCGTGACGGCCCCCAGTCCGAGTCGTCCCAATCGAATCATGGCATCGCGACGGTGCAGCATGCGGAAACCCTCCCCCGAAGAATCAAGAACTCGCGTCAAGCGTACTTGGCGAGATCGGCGAACGTCAATTCGACAGTTGAGTCTTTGGCGCATCCGCCGGTCTTCCACACTGCCTGGCGCGGTTGAACTGGGGTCGGGTGTTCAAATTT
>JANMLE010000240.1:0-2863 GCA_031372385.1 Planctomycetota bacterium
CCCTTCCGGCCGTACCAGCGCGTCAGGCGATACATGCGATCCCACAGCGCTTCGACTTCGCACGGATCGTGGCCGCGCAGCATCGGTTCGAGCTGTTGCTTGACGATCAGGTGAACGAGCGCCGGATGCGAGTAGACCGACCCGACCCCGACGCATCCCGTGTCGGTATGCACCCGGATCAGCGACGTCAGCCGCCCCGTACACGTCCCGCCCGCGTACTGGAACGCCTGCGCGGGTGGATACTCAAAGCGGAGATTGACCACGTCGATCCGATCGATCTTCATGCCGGGGGCCTTTCCTGTGAATGTCGGGGGAGGACTCGGGGTGTGCATCTCAATTCTGGGTGAAATCGAACGTACGGGTTGTTGTCGACTTCGAAGGAGTCAGGCGAGCGGCAGATCAGTGATTGTCCCCCTACAAGCACGACGCGCAATCGAGTGTGTCGGAAAACTCACTCGCTTGCGCATCGTGCTTGTTTGCCGATTCCTGCCGCTCGCCCAAGAACCGTCGTGGCTTCGACAGACTTCGATGAACCGCCTTTCGGATTCCACCCAGATTTGTGACACACACCCGAGGACTCGCTCAACATACCACCCGACCCCGTCCGTTGTCCCGCATGAGGCCTGAGCGTGCAAAGGGAACCGGGGCTAGAGCCGCGCGGCTGATATTTTTTTCGGGCTAGCGCGGGCGGTTTTGCCAGGCCTGCTTGAGCTCATCGAAGCCGCGCAGCGGTTCGTCGGCGGGACTGGCTTCGCCGGTTGTTGTTCCGGTGGTGGGGCGCTCGCTCGTGCCCTCCCGTGAGACTGTTCCGGTGGCCGGTTTCGTGGCCGCCAGTTTGGGTTCGCGGGCGGGCTTGGCTTTGGCGGCGGGGCCGTCGGGCGGGATCATGGTCAGGCCGATGCGCTTCCGCTCGCGGTCGACGCTCAGCACCCACACGGTGACCACGTCGCCGATCGAAACGATGTCCTGCGGTGCGCGGACGAAGTGTGAGGCGAGTTGGCTGATGTGGACGAGCGCCGAATCCTTCAGGCCGACGTCCACGAAGGCACCAAAGTCGACCACATTCAGCACGGTTCCCTGCAGCTCCATCCCGACTTCGATGTCGTCCATCGACAGGACACCCTTGCGGAACGTGGGGACCGGCAGATCCGCGCGCGGATCGCGGCCGGGACGAAGCAGGGCGTCGACGATGTCGGTCAGCGTCGGCAGACCGACCGTCAGCTCTTGTGCTAACTGCGGCGGTTCGACGGCGGAGAGTTGTTCGCGCAGTGGCGCGCGATCCGCACCCGGTCGCAACAGATCCGGTGAGACGTTGCAGCGCGCCAGCAACTGCCGCGCGACTTCGTAGCTTTCGGGATGGATCCACGTGTTGTCGAGCGGCTCGTCACCGTCTAGCTTCAGAAATCCCGCCGCCTGGGTGAACGTGGCGGGCCCGACGCCGGGGACGTCGAGCAACTGCTTGCGGCTGAGGAACCGTCCGCACCGTTCGCGGTATTCGACCACGCGTCGGGCGATCAGTTGGTTGAATCCGGAAACGTGCATCAGCAGCGACAGGCTGGCGGTGTTCAAGTCCACGCCGACAAAGTTCACGCACGATTCGACGACGTCGTCCAGCGCCTCCTTCAATTGCTTCGCGTTCAGGTCGTGCTGATACATGCCGACGCCGATGTGCTGCGGCTCGATCTTCACCAGTTCGCTGAGCGGATCCTGCAACCGGCGGCCGATGCTGATCGTGCCGCGCGCGGTCGCGTCGAGACTGGCGAATTCCTGCTGACCAACTGAGCTGGTTGAATAGATGCTCGCCCCGGCTTCGTTGACGACGAGATACCGCGCTTCGGGACAGTCGGTGGCGATCACTTCCGAAACCAGTTCCTCGGTTTCGCGGCAGGCGGTGCCGTTGCCGATCGCGATCACGTTGCAGCGGTGCTCGCGCAGGAACGCGGCCAGTTTGGCGCGGGCTTCCGCCTTGCGGTCGGCGGAACCGACGATGCTGATGATGTCGATTCCCAGCAGCGATCCGAATTCATCGAGCGCCGCCAGTTTGCAGCCGGAGCGAAAGCCGGGGTCGACGGCCAGCACACGCTGATCGCGCAGCGGCGGCTGCAGCAGCAGTTGCCGCAGGTTTTGGGAAAAGACCGAGATCGCGTGCCGCTCGGCCTTCTCGGTCAGATCACGGCGCGCCTCGCGCTCCAGCGCCGGCCGGATGAAGCGGTCGAGCGCGTCGCGCGTGCAAGCGGTGAGAAACTCGCGGCACGGATGCCGGTCCAACCGCAGATGGTCCAGCGCGGCGCGCTGGGCCTGCGGGTCATCCCAGTCGAACGAGACGCGCAGTGCCTTCTGTTCCTCGCCGCGGTTGAGTGCCAGAATGCGGTGCGGCGGCATCTTGGTGATCGGCTCGCTGTAGTCGAAATAGTCGCGAAATTCGGGATGTGTCTGGTCGGCGGCTTTGGTTCCCGTGGACGTCAGCCGTCCGGTTTGGCGCGCCACGGTGCGACACCGTTCGCGCAGGTCGGCATCGTCCGAGATTCGCTCGGCGAGAATATCCGCGGCTCCGGCGAGGACCGCGGTCGCATCTGGCAACTCAAGGTCCGCGCTCACAAATGCGGTGGCGGCGGCGAGTAGTCCAGCGTCGGCGAGCGATTGATTCCAGATCGATTCGGCCAGTGGCTCCAGTCCCCTCTCTCTGGCAATCGTCGCGCGGGAGCGGCGCTTGGGGCGGAACGGGAGATACAGGTCTTCGAGTCGCTTGAGCGAGCTGGCCCGTTCGATCTCGGCCCGCAGTTCCGGGGTGAGCTTCCCCTGGCTGTCGATCAATCGCAGGATGTCGGCCGCCCGCTCGGCCAGTTGCCGCAACGACCGGACC
>JANMLE010000266.1:0-1354 GCA_031372385.1 Planctomycetota bacterium
CAGTGCCGGCTGAGGCTCGTGCTGAGGGAGAGTCGAGTGCTGAGTGACGAGAGTCGAGTGCCAGAGAAGAAAGAGGATGGCAAGGCGTCCCCACCCGGTGATCCGCTCACTCCTTCTGGCACTCGACACTCGACACTCGACTCTCGACCTACCCTCGACACTCGTCCCTTCAACGGCGGTTCCGTCGAGTTGCCGCTGCGGTTCAATTCGGGCATTCATCGGGCACGGATGAACCCGCGCGACGGTCAGCTTTACGTGACCGGACTGAAGGGTTGGACCACGAGCGCCGTCCATGACGGCTGCTTCCAGCGAGTCCGCTTCACCGGACAACCGACGGATGTGCCGATCGCGATGAAGACGTACGCCAACGGCGTCGCCCTGACGTTCACCCGCCAATTGAACCACGACGCGGCCGAAGACCCCGCCAACTATCAGCTCGAAGCGTGGAACTACAAATGGTCCGCCGCGTACGGCTCGCCCGAGTACAAGCCGTCCGCACCGGGACAGATCGGCCGCGATGAACTGGAAGCGAAGTCCGCGACACTGTTGGAGGACAACCAGACGGTCTTCTTGGAGCTTCCCGATCTCAAGCCCGTCGATCAGCTTTCCATCGGCTGCACACTGCTGACTCACACCGGCAGCGCGATCAAACAGACGGCCACGTTGACGCTGAACATCATCCCCGCTGAAGTCATGCCCGACACGAAACTGCACCGCCGCACGGAAGACCCCGAGCGAGCGAGGATGTTCGCAGCACTGGTGCCGGGCGTCGTATTCGGCGGTGGATTCTCATTGAGTAGTGCCGATCGGCTTGGCCAGCGAATGCTCGCCTGGAGTCACAGGGGCCAGGAGCCCCCCAATGAATTCGGCGGCTACGGATCTCGATGGCGATTTGACAGAAGGGGCCGCACGGTGACTGCTTCCGGTTGGCTGCGCATTCCCGTTACGGGCCGTTACCGCTTCTCTGCGGACCCACCCGAGTCGCGGACCGAGCTGACGATTGACCGGCTGACCCATGCGTCGCCTCTGGGGAACGGTGTCGAGTACTCGCTCACACGCGGCTTCCATCCGTTCGAGATCACTCAATTCACGAAGGACACAAAGCCAAGTCACTTCCGGTTGATGTGGGAAAGCGACCAGTTTCCGCGCGAGGCGATTCCCGCGACGGTGCTCAAACGACATCCATCAAGCGCCGACGACCGGTTGTCGGGAGCAATGCTGTTCGCCCGCTACCGCTGTGCGAATTGCCATCAGGGCAGCGACGTCCCGCCGACTCCGGCGGAAAACGATGCCGCGCGATCGGACAACCAAGCGTTCTTCACAGCCCTGCAATCGGCCCCGCGATTGGACGGGA
>JANMLE010000305.1:0-3989 GCA_031372385.1 Planctomycetota bacterium
CAGTGAAACCGTCCCGCCAAATAAGTTCTTCGCGGTTCAGTGATCCCGACTGTGCGCGACTCAACAAATCCTCTTGGCTGATCGGTCCAGTGCGTTCACCGCTGTTCATGATGTACCACTGGGGATCGCTCACGACCGAACCTCCGCTCCAAGCCCGCCATCCCGCATTTGGGCATGGACAGAACACCACATGCTTCGCCGTTATCGTTCGTCAACGATACTGGTAGCCCAAATCGGACGCCAGAGTGGACGTTGAAGCGATGTGGCATTCTGCTCTCACGCGATCCAGCGATCGATGACCTTGCCGGCGACGTCGGTCAGGCGGAAGTCGCGGCCTTGGTTGCGGTGGGTCAGCTTCAGGTGGTCGAGGCCGAACAGGCGCAGCAGCGTCGCGTGGAAATCGTTGACGTGGACGGGATCTTTGGCCACGCCCCAGCCGATCTCGTCCGATTCGCCGTAGACCTGACCTCCCTGGATGCCGCCCCCCGCCATCCACAGCGTGAACGAATACGGATGATGGTCGCGGCCGGTGTTCGGATCGCGGCCGTTGCGGTTTTCGCCCAGCGGCGTCCGGCCGAATTCCGCGCCCCAGACAACCAGCGTGCTCTCCAGCAGGCCGCGTTGTTTGAGATCCTTCAGCAGCGCCGCGATCGGCTGATCGACGACCCACGAGTTGTAACGCAGGTCGGCGTTCAAACTACTGTGCTGGTCCCAGGCTTCGTAGATGATGTTCACGAACCGGACGCCGCGCTCGACCATGCGGCGGGCGAGCAGGCAGTTGCGGGCGAACGAGAGATGCGCGTTGTCCACGTTGCCGCGGCCGGTGGCCTGCGGATGTTGAGGCCGTTCGACACCGTATGCTGCCAGCGTGGTGGCCGTTTTGCCACCGAGGTCGATCAACTCCGGAGCGGCCGACTGCATGCGGAACGCCAGTTCGTAGCTGGCGATCCGGCTGGCGATTTCCGGATCGTGCATCTCGCCCAAGCGGCTTTCGTTCAGCGACTTCAAGGCATCCAAACCGCGCCGCTGCAATTCGGGAGGCAGGCCCTCGGGGTTGGTCAGGTTCAACACCGGTTCGCCCTTGTTGCGGAACAGGACGCCGGCGTAGTGCGACGGCAGGAAGCCGCTCGACCACAGCGACGCTCCGCCGCTGGAACCGCGTCCGCTGGTCAACACGACATAGCCCGGCAGGTTCTGCGATTCCGTCCCCAAGCCGTAGGTCAGCCAGCTTCCCAGCGTGGGGAGTCCGAACGTCGCCCGGCCGCAACTGAGCAGCAACTGGCCGGGGTGATGATTGAACTGCTCGGAGTACATCGAGCGGACCATCAGGATGTCGTCGGCACAGGTGGCGATGTGCGGCAGGAAGTCGGAGAAGTCCATGCCGCATTCGCCGTGCTTGGACCATTGGCGCGGCGAACCCAGCAGGACCGCGGACTCCTTCTTGATGAACGCGAACCGGACCTTTTCCAGCATCTCCTTGGGGAGGGGCTTGCCGTCCAGTTCATTCAGTTTCGGCTTGGGGTCGAACAGGTCCAAATGCGACGGCGCACCGGCCTGAAACAGGAAGATGCAGTTCTTCGCCTTCGGGGCAAAGTGCGGCGGCTTCACCGTGATGGGATTGGCGGCTGTGGATGATGCCTCAGCGCCGATCGCCGTCGCTGGCGACAACACGCCGTCGCCGGTCAGCATCCCGCCCAGCGCGGCCATGCCAAGACCGCTGGCGGTCGAAGTCAGAAAGTTGCGGCGCGTGTGAGTGAGGTAGTGTTCGTACGGTGTCATGGGTCTATTCTCGCGTGATGAACTCGTCGAGGTTGATCAAGATGCGCGCGGTGGCGATCCAGGCGGCGTTTTCTTCAAGGGCGATGCCCGGCGCGGCGTCGGAGCCGACCAGTTGCTTGGCCGGTTCCGGCCGGGTGCGGTACCAGTCGCGTGCATTCTTCAACAAGTCCGACAGAGCGCGCCTTTCGGTCTCGCGCGGCGTTCGGGCGACGCACAGCCGGAACGCGAGCGTGAGCCGGCCATCAACGTCGGGCGCGGGCGAAGTCAGCAGGCGCTTGGCGAAGGCGCGAGCGGTTTCGGCGAACGTCTCGTTGTTGAGTGACGTCAGCGCCTGCAGCGGTGTGTTCGAAGTCCGCCGTTCGATGCACGTCAGGTTGGCATCGGGGCAATCGAACATCGTCAGGTTCGGATGCGGCGACGTCCGTTTGAAGAACGTGTACATCCCGCGGCGGTACCGGTCCTCGCCCTTGGATGTTGTCCAATTGAAGTTGCCCGCGTAACTGAGTTCCGCGATCCCCGGCGGCAGCGGCGGGAAGACGCTGGGCCCGCCGATCTTTTTCGACAACAGACCGGCGACGTCGAGGCTGATGTCGCGGACGATTTCCCCTTCGACTCGCAGGCGGTTCTGCCTCGCGAGCCAGACGTTTTGCGGATCGACGTCATGCAACTCGGGACGATGTTGTGATGACTGCCGATAGGTGTTGGACATCACGATCCGCTTGATGAGCGCCTTGCGCGACCACGGCGTGCCGGGCATGTATCGGCCCGAACCCGGATTGGTGGGTCCGTCCGCGGGCTTTGCTGCCGATCCAATGAATTCCGCCGCGAGCCAATCGAGCAGCTCCGGATGCGTCGGCGCATCGCCGCGGACGCCGAAGTCGTTCGACGTCTTGACGATCCCCGCGCCGAACAGCAACCGCCAGACATGGTTCACGGTGACGCGCGGCGTCAGCGGATTGTCGGGCGACACCAGCCACCGCGCGAGATCGAGCCGATCGGCGGCCGAGCCGACATCGGCGCGCGGCTTCAAGGCGGGGAGCGTCTCAAACCCGGCGGGGATCACTTCCAGATCCTTCAGCGGTTCGAGGAACTCGCCCCGTTTCAGCACGAACGTCTGGCGCGGATCTTTCATCCGTTGCCCGATCACGCGGGCGGTCAGTTCCGGCTTGGGCGGCTCCTTCTTCTTGAGTTCCTCCAGCTTCGCCAGCAGTTCTTTGGTCGGTGATTCCAAGCCGCTGAAGTGGTCGAGCAGTTGCTGGCGCTGGGCTTCGGTGCGCTGGTCTGGCGCGATGGCCAGCGTCTTGGCGATGTTCTCCGGCACGGTGGTTCCCGGTTCAATGCCGGACTGCATCGAGAGCTTAAATCGGCCGATCGTGTGCTGCACGCCGTATTGCTGGCTGAGCTTGATCCGCACATACACGGCCCCGGTCTGCTTGAGCGGCTCCTTCAATCCGAACACGGCCCAGTGCGGCTTGCCGAACTGCGGCGCGATCGCCCAGCCGGTGTCGTCCTGGCCGTCGATCACGTTCTTCGCCGCCCACGGTTTGTCGGCCTGTTCGAAGTCGGCCTTGGCGGAAGCGAACTCCAACTTGCGCGGCTCGGTGAACTCGGCGTTCGCGGAGATCTCGACGGTCATCTCGGACAGCACGAAGTTTCCATGAGCGACTCGGCCCGGTCCGTTGGCGGGGAGCGACTTGTCCGGCAGCACGTCGAGTCGGACCGCGTTGATTTCCGTGACGGACATCCGCCCGACGAATGTGTAGACAGCCTTCTCGGGGTTGTTGCCTCCCACGAGCACCGAACCATCCGGCTGCGTCTGGAAGGTCACGTCACTGTCGCACGTGACGCGCGGCTCTTCGAGAGGATGTTGCTTGACGGGGTTCACGGAAACGTCGGCGAGGATCTGCCGCGTCTTCTGTTCCCACGCCGTGTAGGCCGGTCCGAGCTTCGCCTGTTCGGTGCGCAGCGCCGAGGTCGCGGCGGCAACGGCGGCATCGTGCGCCGCCTTGACCGGTGCGTACGCGGCGATGTCCTCGGGTGACTTGGGAACCACGGTCGTCTGCTCGTCGCCGTTGTTGAAGACGGCGAACAATTGGTAGTACTCGCGCTGGCTGATGGCGTCGTACTTGTGCGTGTGACACCGGGCACATCCGACCGTCAGACCGAGCCAGACCGCGCCGGTCGTTTCCGTCCGATCGAAGCAGGCTTCA
>JANMLE010000341.1:0-4969 GCA_031372385.1 Planctomycetota bacterium
TCTGGAACGCCCCCAAGGGAGCCGAAGCCATCCTCCAAGTCCGAGCCGCCGCCCTCAGCGAAGACAACCGCCTGGTCCAACACCTCCAAACCCGCCCCGGCCACGCCTTCACCCGACGACCCACTCCCGCCAAACAAACACGCGACAAAATCAAAAGCTGACATGCACCCGCTGACGGGCACGACAGGGCGATCACCTTTTCGAGTCTGGGACATTCGTAGGGTGGGACCAGCGGCGCTTCGCCGCGCCGGCCCACCGTCATTGCCAGCAAATTCACGATGGTGGGCGGGCGCTCGAAGCGAGCTGGTCCCACCCTGCTTTAGAGAAGGCGAGGACGCACGACGCGTCTACTTCCGCTCCTGCTGATAGATCGCCAGGATCACGTCCTCGACCGTCTTCAGCTTGGACTTGTTTGCGGCCACCGATTCGATCTTCTCGCGGGCTTCGACCGAGGTGTAACCCAGGCTGATCAGCGCTTCGAGCGCCTCGTTGAGCACGCTCCGCTCCGACGTCGCTTCCTCGGGAAACTCCTTGGCGACCATCAGCGCGAACTTGGCCATCTTGCGGCGCAGCTTGGCGACGATCCGTTCGCTCATGGCCGGACCGATGCCGGGCAGCAGGCTCAGTTCCTTCAAGTTCCGCTCTTCAATCGCCTCCGCCACCTCGCGCACGGGTCGCACCATCGCCCGCAGAGACTTCTTGACTCCCATACCGTCCACCGAACAGACGAGGTCAAAGAACTCGATCTCGGCGTCGGACAGGAATCCAATCAGCCGCGGCGTCAGGCGGCTCCCTTGGGAATTGCCTTCGATGTACTGGATCGTCTTCAGGGTGACTTCGCTTCCCAATAAAGACTGCAATTGCCGCCGGACGAACTCGGGGATGTACAGTTCGTACTCGAACGCGCCGACCTCCAGCCGGATCATGTCTTCACCCAATCGAACCAGCTTGCCCGTGATGCGAGTAATCAAGATCAGTGTTCCTTATGGTTTTACCAGGGTGACAATCGTCCTAGTGCTGTAATAGTGACACAGTGCCACGGCGAAGGCATCCGCCACGTCGTTGGGTTCGAGAACCTGATCCAGCCCCAACTCATTGCGGATGGCATGCTGCACCTGCTCCTTCGACGCCTTGCCGCTGCCGGTGAGCAACCGTTTGACCTCGCGCGGGGCGTAGTCGACGACGATCAACTTCGCATCGGACGCCGCATACAGGATGGCCCCCCGCGCATGTGCCATCAGGATCGCTGTCTTCAGAAACTGCACCGAGGAAAACACCTGCTCGATCGCCATGACCTGCGGCTGGAATTCGGCGATGACTTCGCGCAGCCCCTGGCCGATTTCCGTGACCCGTTCCGCCAGCGACAGACTGGCCGTCGATCGGATGACGCCCCCTTCGCGCAACATCGGCCCACCGGCGGATCGTTCCAGAATGGCGTAGCCCGTCCGGTTCAAGCCGGGGTCCACCCCCAGCACGCAGTTCGCCAAGGGTGTGGTCGAGAAATGAGGAGCAGTCACAGGCATCCGCAGCATCCTTGCAGCAAGGCGAAATCGTGACCGCGATTTGTGCCGGTCCCGTTGACGGGCGGAGCATACCAGATCAGACCTTGGCCTGACCACACGGGTCGCGATGATGAGCAGGGCCAATGCCTTTTTGAAGCTGGGCAGGATGTAGGGTGGGACCAGCGGCGCTTCGCCGCGCCGGCCCACCAGCAATTCTCGATGTTTCCTGATGGTGGGCCGGCGCTCGAAGCGAGCTGGTCCCACCCTACATTGAACAAGGCGATGGCCCTGCGATGATGAGTATGTACTGGGACAGCCCTGTGTTCATTGCGATCGGGCGACAACGCGATTGGGTGTGGGTTGCGCGTCACGCCGCGCCGTGTCAGCGCTGGCTGATGCTGGTCAACACTTCATCGAGACAGTCCACGATGAAGTCGGCATCGTCCTTGGTGAGGCACATCGGCGGTTTGATGCGCAGCACGTTGCCGTACAAGCCCCCTTTGCCGATGAGCAGCCCGCGCTGGCGGCTGCGTTCCATGACTTCGGCGGTTTCCGTGTTGGCGGGCTCCTTGGTCTGGCGATCCCGCACCAGTTCCACGCCGAGCATCAGTCCCATCCCGCGCACGTCGCCGATCAGCGGCTGCCGCGTCTGCAATTCGAGAAGCCGCCGCTTGAGATGTTCGCCGACCACCCTCGCGTTTTCCTGAATGTGGTCGCGGTCGATGACTTCCAGCGTGGCGAGTCCCTGCGTCATCGAGATCGGGTTGCCGCCAAACGTGTTGAAGTGGATGCGGTTCGTCATCTGGCGGGCGATGTCGGGCCGGGTGACACACGCCCCCAGCGGCGCGCCGTTGCCGATCCCCTTCGCCATCGTCACCAGATCCGGCGTCACTCCCCAATTCTCGAAACCCCAGAAGTGTTCGCCGGTGCGACCGAAGCCGGTTTGCACCTCGTCGGCGATGCACAGTCCGCCATAACGGCGCACGATGTCGTACGCGATCTGAAAGTACTCGGGTGGCGGTGTGACCGTGCCGCCGACTCCCTGAATCGGTTCGGCAATGAAGCACGCCACTTCGCCCGGTGTTTCGTGGCGGATCAGCGGTTCGATGTCCCGCGCACAGCGGACGTCACAGCTCGGATACGTCAGCCCCAGCGGGCAGCGGTAACAGTAGCCCGGCAGCGCGTGCTTCACCGAGTTCGTCGGATTGCTTTTGAACTTCCACGTGCCGTGGGCGGTGATCCCCATCGTCGCCTGGGTTCCGCCGTGATAGGCATTGCGCAGGCTGATGACGTCCGCCCGGCCCGTGTGTTCGCGGGCCATCAGGATCGCCAGTTCGTTCGCTTCGCTGCCGGAGTTCGTGAAGTACGTGACGCCGAGACCGCTCCCTTCCGGCATGTGTTCGGCGAGCTTCTTGCCGAACAGGCCGATGGTCGGATGCAGGTAAATCGTGGTCGTGTGTTGCAGCTTGCCGACCTGCTCGCGCACCTTCTCGACGACATGCGGATGACAGTGACCGACCGACACGGTGACGATTCCGGCGAAGGCATCCAGGTACCGCTTCCCCTGTTCGTCCCACAGGTATTGCATGTGCCCTTCGACGACCAACAGCGGATCGCGGTAATACGTGACCAGCCCCGGCGTCAGATATTGCTGCCGCAGCGCGAGGACTTCGCCCTTGTCCGGCCCGTCGTACGGTGCCGGCATGTGTTCGCAAATCGGAAGCTGCAAGTTGCTAGGCCCGGGTTTGTTGGGCGACGTTGTGTTCATGGGCGACTCATCTCTGTTTCTTAGTGGTCACGAAGCCGTCATTAATCCCTTCGGAGAGGCAGCGCTTCCACGCCGCGAAAACTCCAAGCATTTTGATGCTGTTGACGTCTTTCTGCCGCGGGAGTTTTGGTCAGTTGCTGAATCCCGCTGACACTCCAGCCCACGTCGGCCTCAAAGCGAGTGAGCCGCTGGCTCCCCTTAAAGGAAGTTTCCAGCAGGAACTGGACGTAGCCGACGAACGGGCGCTCCTTGGAAAAGTAGTCGGGATCCTGTTTCACCAGCCAGCGGCAGAACTCGTCTTCATCATTGGCCCAGGTAATATCATCGCGACGGGACCACTCCTGGAACTTTGCATGGTAGGCCTGGCCCGTCCGACCGGGAACGCCCACGCGGGTGGTGTAGAGAACCGTCCCGGGGGCTCGCGGGTCTTCATCCAGGTTGGTCGGCTGCCAGTCGGACCAGTGAACTCGGTCGGCGCTGTAACGTACGTAAATGCTGGGCGTGTAAAACGCTTTTGAGTTCGGTCCCGTGGAGACAATCGCCGGATAACTGGTCTGCACTTTGATCCGGATTCCGGCGTTCTGTGTCGGTCTCCAACCGGTACCAATGGCGAGCGGTTCGGTTTCGATCCAGCCATCGCGGGATGAAAGTTTGTCGCCGTCCCAACCGAAGCCCTCCTTGGTGCAGCCAAGGTGCTTGGGATCGGACCAGGTCGCCAACTTGGCCGCCTGTTCGGGCTGAGTGAAGTCGATCACTTGCTGATGGCTGCCCATAATCCCCGCCGTCGCCACAGCGGGTAGGAGACACCAGGCAAACGCGGTGAGTATGTCACGAAACATGAAATTCCCTTTCGCTCAAGGTCTGATGGACGGTGGCAGGTCGAAGTCGAAGATCTTCATTGATCCTGGGGGCGAGCGCCCGCGCTGCATGTTCAACGGTCAGCCACGGTCAGGGTGACACCTTCAGCACCCGGTCGACCTGCGGAACGTCGATCATCCGTTGCTCGCCGGTCGGCCAACGGACGGTGATCCTGGTGATCTTGTCCTGAGTGCCGAGACCGAACGTCACCGTCGGTTCGCTCTGCGACAGATAGCCGCGCGTCGGCATGACCTGGCCCGACAGTTTGCCGCCCGCCGTTTCGACATCGATCGTCGCGCCGATCGCCGATCGGCAGCCGTTGACTCCCGCCACATCCACCCGCAGCCAGTGATGTCCGAGTTTTTGGTCGTTGCGGAGCAGCCGGGGCTTGGCACCTGTCGCCCCGAACAGCACGTCCAGATCACCATCGCCATCAATGTCGGCGAACGCGGCACCGCGGCCGACCATCCGTTTCAGGAAGTCGGTCCCGCATTTGTCGGACGGAACCGGAATGAACTCGGTCGGCGATTCGGGACCGCAGTTCCAGAAGAAGTGCGGCGGCTGCTCGTAGAACTGGCTGGCCTGGACTTTGTTGATGTCCGTCTCCAGATGCCCGTTCGCCGCGACGATGTCGAAGCGACCATCCAGGTCCACGTCGAGAAACAACGTGCCGAATGTCAGTTCCAGACGCGATTGGGGTCCGATGCCGGTCGCGATCGCCTCGTCGTTGAACTGCATCGAGTTTCCGCGCGCGACGTACAGGGCGCTCATTTCATTGGCGAAGTTGCCGATCGCGATCGCCAGTTCGTTGCTGTTGCGAATTCGGGCCGAGTCGATTCCC
>JANMLE010000344.1:0-3588 GCA_031372385.1 Planctomycetota bacterium
AAGCGAACGCTCGGCGAATTGTGGGCGAGCCGGAGCGAAGGCAAATGCCTCTTCGTCATGCCCAACGGCCCGGATTGGAAGGCCATCGCAGCGGCTGTTCGTGGATAACTGAGAAGCAGACGTTCTCGACGCCGAAACTCATGACGCCCGAGATCGTCGAGTTTCTCAAATCGCCGCTGGTGCAGGGGGACCACCGCCGGGCGTTTCTCGATCTGCTCGAATGCCGTTACGGCCGCCGGTTCGGCAACCCGTGGGCGTTCGTGGAATACGCCCAAGCCGAGAACCTCGGGCTGGACTTCACCGCGTTCGCGAAACAGCCGCCGCGTGAAACGCCCCGACCCCAAGGCGATCCTGCAAAACATCCGCACGCTGCTCGATGCCGAGGCCGCAAGGTAGCCATCATCGCTCCGCGTGAAGATAGCCGCGCGCGAGTTCGAGGCCGATTTCACAAACCACTTCCGTTAGCAATCGGCTTACTTCACGCGGAGCGATGATGGGTCCATTGAAGACGACAAACAGGCCGCGACAACAAATCGGCTGCCGTCTTCAACCCCGAAGGGGTGGCTCGATGCCAGCCCAGGGTGAAACCCTGGGTGGTGGGCAAGGATCAACGATGAAGCCCCAACGGGGCGGCCCTAAACGTTGGTGGGTGGCTCACGCCGATGTCGCCGTTCCGTGCCAACGCCAACATTAGGGCCGCCCCGTTGGGGCTTCGGATTCCGTTTCAATCGTTGACCCAGGGCGGCGCTCCCGTTGGTCAGCGCGCCGGTGGTTTCAATCTGCGGTAACTCAGGTCGAGGATCTCCATCGGGTGGGCCACCCAGAGGCGATTACCTGATTGACGCAGCGCGGCTTGGATTTGCAGGGTGCAGCCGGCGTTGGCGCTGATGACGGCCTTCGCGCCTGTCGACAGGATGTGTTTCAGCTTGCGATCCGCCAGCCGGTCGGCCATTTCCCCCTCGGTCAGGTTGTAGCTGCCGGCGGCACCGCAGCAGATTTCCGATTCGGGGAGCGGGACCAGTTGCAGGCCGGGGACCAGCGACAACAACTGGCGCGGTTGCTCGCGAATCTGTTGCGCGTGGCACAGGTGACAGGCGTCGTGATAAGTGGCAATCAGCGGCACTTCGCCCGTCGGTGCGATCGGGCCGAGTTGGGCCAGGAACTCGGACACGTCCTTGACCTTGTCGGCGAACTGATCGAGCGACGCGCGCAGCATTTGGTCCTGCTTCGCCAGTTCCTCGCCCATGTGGCCGTAGTCTTTCAGCATGGAACCACAGCCGGCGACGTTGATGATGACGGCGTCGACATCGCGGGATTGGAAGGCGGTGGCGTTCGCTCGCGCCAGATCCAGCGCCGGTTGCCCCGCACCGCTGTGGTAATGGATGGCTCCACAGCAACCCTGATTGCGCGGAACGACGACGTCACAACCGTTCTGTTGCAGCACGCGGGCCGTCGCCCAGTTGACGTGATGAAACATCGCATCGGCGACGCAGCCGGTGAACAGCGCGACGCGGGCTCGCCTTGGTCCGATCGCCGGTAGCAGTTCCGGCAGCCGCGGCTCGCGCGCCTTGAGCGGCGGGAGCAACCGGTGCATGCGGAGCAGTTTCTCGGGCAGCAGTCGCAGCAGTCCCAACCGTTCGGCGAGCCAGTCGGCTCCGGTCCATTGAGCCAGCCGGGCGGGAAGCAGCGCCCAGCGGAGTCGGTTCGGGAACGGAAACATCCCGTACAGGATCCACGACTGAAACCATCCGGGACGGACGTTCTTCCCGGCCGCTTCGCGCTGTTGTGTCTCAATCCGGAACGGCTCGATCAGTCGTCCGTATTGCACTCCGGAGGGACAGGCCGTTTCGCAGCTCCGGCAGTCCAGGCACAGGTCGAGATGCCGCTTGACGGTGCTGTTCAGTTCCAAGCGTCCGTCGGTGACCGCGCGCATCAGGTAGATCCGCCCGCGCGGGCTGTTGTTTTCGTCGCCCGTTTCGAGATACGTCGGACAGGCCGCCGTGCAAAGACCGCAGTGAACGCAATCCAAGAACTTGTCGTAGTCGATCCCGCTTCCCACCGGCGGTAGCGCGGCGGGAGGGACGGGTGATGGCGAGGAAACAACCGTGTCTGACATGCCAACTCGTATCCTTGGTTCATCCCGCGGGCGTGTGTCCGGCGGAAGTTGCTCTCAATCGGTGGGCGGCGCGATTCGTGTTCAAGTATCCGAAGGCGGGACGCGGCAATCCCGTCGCCTCGTTGGATCGACGATGCCACACGATGGATGCCACACGATGGATGCCAATCGTCGCTGATTCGCGTCCCGTCCTCAAGAGCGGGACTGACGTCGAGCGACGCCACTGTCGTTTAACGCTGAGCCAACGGCGAAGCCTGCGGTGGCCAGCGGACAAGATCGCAACCGGCCACTGGTGGAAGCGAGAGCGATGACATCGACCGCCTTCGCCGTTGACTCAGGGTTAAACGATCGGTGGACGCTCGACCATCGTCCAGCTTCCGCTTAGACTGAGCCCCATGAAACGAGCACTCATCACGGGAATCACCGGCCAGGACGGATCGTATCTGGCGGAGTTGTTGTTGGCGCAGGGATACGAGGTCCACGGCTTGGTCCGTCGGGTCGCCTTGGAGGACGCGCGGCACAGGCTGTCGCGGCTTCTTCACATCCGCGATCAGATTCACCTGCACGCCGCGAGCCTGGAGAGCTTCCCGTCGCTGTACAACGCGGTGAATCAGATCCAGCCTGACGAGCTTTATCACCTGGCAGCGCAGAGCTTCGTCTCGTACTCGTTCGACGATTCGTTCTCAACGTTCCGTACGAACATCGACGGGACGCACTACGTGCTCGAATCCGTGAAGCAGGCCGCGCCGAAGTGCAAAGTCTATTTCGCGGGGTCGAGTGAAATGTTCGGGAACGCCCCCGAATCGCCGCAGAACGAAGAGACCAAGTTCTCACCCCGCAGCCCGTACGGAATCTCCAAGGTCACCGGCTACGACTTGTCGCGCAACTACCGCGAGGCGTATGGCCTGTTTGTCTGTTCGGGAATCCTCTTCAACCACGAATCACCGCGCCGGGGGTTCGAGTTTGTCACCCGCAAGATCACGTCGCATGTGGCCCGCATCAGGCAGGGCCTGATCGACAAACTGCCGCTCGGCAATCTCGACGCCTGCCGCGACTGGGGTTTCGCGGGGGACTACGTGGTGGCGATGTGGCAGATGCTGCAGCAGCCGCAGCCCGCCGATTTCGTGATCGCCACGGGTGAATCGCATTCCGTGCGCGAGTTTTGTGACGTCGCCTTCCGCTGCGCCGGTCTGGACTGGCAGCAGCACGTCGTCGTCGACCCCGACTTCTATCGCCCGGCAGAGATCCACCAGTTGATCGGCGACGCCAGCCGCGCCAAACGCGAACTGGGCTGGTCGTCCACCACGTCGTTCGAAGATCTGGTCCGCAGCATGGTCGAGCACGATCTGCAACTGGCGTGAGAGAGTTTCGTGACACTGGAGACGGAGAGGCAGAAGGCCTACGGAAGCGGGACATCCTCGCCGTTGAGAAGCGCAACGGGTTTCACAAGAGATTCCAGCGCGTTCGTTTCA
>JANMLE010000346.1:0-3352 GCA_031372385.1 Planctomycetota bacterium
GGCGGGACGTTCAAGAGTCATCCATGGGGCTCGGGTGAGTTGGTCACGATCAGCGTTCACGACACCAAACATCCGGCCATGAAGGCCTTCGGCGACGAATTCCAGATCAAGGATGAGATCTATGAATACGTTCACTGGGTGCCAGAGAATGTCCACGTCCTGATGAGCCTCAACATGGAGAAGTGCAACACGAAGCGGCCCTATCACGTCCCCGTCGCCTGGTGCCGCTCGTGGGGCGACGGCAAGATCTTCTTCAACAACCTGGGTCACAATGAGTCGACGTGGGCCGACAAGCGGTTCCTCGATTCCACCGAAGCCGCGATCCGCTGGATCCGCGGCGAAGTCCCCGGCGATGCCACCCCGAACCCGGAAGTCTCCAAGCAACAGCAGGAAAAGGCACTCAAGGACGCCGGCGTGGAGAAGAAGTAAGCACGAATCCGCCGAGCAACATCGCTCGGCCTCAGACATCAACACCGCAGCGGACGCCTTTCGTCCGCTGCGTTCGTTTTGACGACGAGTCTCCTGGGCGCGAGTTGCCAACCAGGAATTAGGCCAACGGCATGAGTTGGAACCATCCACGACGTTTCCGACAAAAGTCGATGTAGCGTGGGCTTCAGCCCACGTTTCTCAAAAAATAACGCATCCGTGTGGGCTAAAGCCCACACTACGGAGACTTGTGCCGGTCACGTCAAGGCGAAGAGATGTGGCCCGAGCCGGACCGTTCGTACCGAATGGGCAAATCTTTCTGGCAACTCAATCAGCCGCAGCCGCTAGCCCCGGTTCGGACGTGCTGCCCAAATGACAACCGGACGCTGGCGCGCTCCGGCTGATTCCACCTGGAAGTCTTGCCGCACCATTCGCACCGGCCGTGGGAAGCGGCCTTGCCAGATGTCCGGCGATTGCGTGAGAATGCCGCCCGCCCCGCCGTATCCCGCCTCTTCCATCACCGAGTGACGGCCCGCATCACCGAGTGGTGGCCCGCCCGCACGCGAGGGATGCCTGCCCCGCGATACCTGCCAGAGATCGTGTCATGCCTGTTGCGATTGCATCGTCACTGCGATGCCTGCGTTGTCTGATTTGTGCCGCTGCTGTCGTTGCGGTTGGCTTCAATCTCGCACAGGCTGCCGACGGTCCCGCGTCGGCCGTCAACTTTGAACAGCATGTCCGACCGATCCTGAAGACCTATTGCCTGGACTGTCACGGCGGTGGAGAAAAGCCCGAAGGGGGACTCGACCTGCGACTGAAGCGGCTGATCGTCAAAGGGGGTGACAGCGGGACGGCGCTGCAAGCCGGGCAGCCTGCCGCCAGCCATCTGCTCAAACGGATCAAGAGCGGCGAGATGCCGCCCACGGAAAAGAAGGTTCCCGCCGCCCAAATCGCGGTCATCGAACAATGGATCGCCGCCGGGGCTCCGACCGTGCGCGACGAACCAGAAACCATCCCGGCCGGCTTGGGAATCACCGCCGAAGAGCGGGCATATTGGGCGTATCAACCGGTGCGACGTCCGGCGCTTCCCGTCGTGAAGAACCGGTCCGACGTTCGATCGGCGATTGATGAATTTGTTCAAGCCAAATTGGAATCGGTGGACCTGTCTCTGAAGAACGAGGCGGACCGGTTCACGTTGCTGAAGCGCGCGACGTTCGACCTGATCGGACTGCCTCCTGCGGTCGACGAGATCGATCACTTCCTGTCTGACGAGTCTCCCGATGCCTTCGACAGGCTGTTCGACAGGTTGCTCGCGTCGCCGCACTACGGTGAACGCTGGGGACGGCACTGGCTCGACGTGGCCGGCTACGCCGACTCCGAGGGGGACGGCAATGTCGACACAATCCGGCCTTACATCCACAAGTTTCGCGACTACGTCATTCGGTCGCTGAACGCCGACAAACCGTTCGACCAGTTTCTGATCGAGCAACTGGCGGGTGACGAACTCGTCGCGCCGCCGCACCACAACCTGACGCCCGACCAGCAGGAAAAACTGATCGCGACCGGCTTCCTGCGCATGGCCGCCGATCCGACCGCCAGTGGCCAGGGGGAACCAGAGGCAGCGCGCAATCAGGTGATGGCCGACACGCTCAAGATCGTCTCCTCCAGCCTGCTCGGCCTGAGTGTCGGATGTGCCCAGTGTCACGATCACCGGTACGATCCGATTTCGCAGGCCGATTACTACCAACTGCGCGCCATCTTCGAACCGGCCCTGAACTGGAAGGCGTGGGTCATTCCGCGCGACCGGGTGATCTCGTTGTCCACCGATGAGGATCGTGCCAAGTCGGCGGCCGTGGATGCGGAAGCCGCGAAGCTGCAGGCCGCGTACATCGAGAAACGCGACAAGTTCGTGGCCGCCGCGTTCGACAAGGAACTGGAAAAACATCCGGCGGAAAACCAGGACAAGCTGCGTGAGGCCTTCAAGACGGCCGGCGACAAGCGGACCGCCGAGCAGAAGATGCTCGTCGCCAGCAACCCCAGCCTGAATGTCAATCCCGGCGTCCTCGATCAGTTCAACGCGGCCGCGGCCGAAGAGTTGAAGAAGGATATGGCGGTCATCAACGCGAAGCGGGCCGAGAAACCGGTTGAAGACTTCATCAGCGTGCTCGACGAACCGGCCGGAGCCAACCCGCCGACGGTCGTCTTTCATCGCGGCGACCATCGTCAGCCGAAGAACCCGGTGCCCCCCGCCGATCTCACCATCGCCGCCGCCGATGGACAACGGTTCACGATCGCCGAAGACGATCCGTCACTCCCGACATCCGGTCGGCGACTGGCGTGGGCGCGGCACCTGACCAACGGGCAGCATCCGTTGCTCGGCCGGGTGCTGATGAACCGCTTCTGGTTGCATCACTTTGGCCGGGGAATTGTCGACACACCGTCGGAATTCGGATTGCTGGGAACGCGGCCAACGCATCCCGAACTGCTCGACTGGCTCGCCACCGAACTACCGCGACGTGGCTGGAGCGCCAAGCAGATGCATCGTGTGGTCATGACCAGCGCCACCTATCGGCAGTCCGCGCTGCGCGGCGAACGAGACACCGCGCGCGACGCGGACGGCGCCTTGTACTCGCGCTACTCCGTGCGGCGTCTGGAAGCGGAAGTTGTCCGCGACCGCGCGATCGCCGCGGCCGGTCGGTTCAACGACACTCTGTTTGGCAAGCCGCTGGAGATCACCGAGGACTTCGCCGGACAGGTCCATGTGAAGGACGATCTGCCACGTCGCAGCGTCTACATTCAGGACCGACGCAGCAAACCAGTCTCACTGCTGGCGGCGTTCGATGCCCCGGTCATGATGGTGAACTGCGAACGGCGTCCGAGCAGCACGGTGGCTCCGCAGTCGCTGATGCTGATGAACGGCGACTTC
>JANMLE010000354.1:0-2857 GCA_031372385.1 Planctomycetota bacterium
GCCAATGATCCGCTGTTGCCGGGCACGGTCCTCGACAACATTCGCGGCGGCCGGGTTGATTACACGCTGCAACAGGCGACGGAAGCCGCCAAGCTGACGCACGCGCACAACTTCATCGTCAAGCTGTTTGACGGTTACGAAAGCGAGCTTCCCGATCGCCCCGATCTGATGGATGTGTCGCAGCGCTTCCGCCTCGGTCTGGCGCGGGCCGTGGTCCGCAAGCCGGCGTTGATGATCATTGAAGAGCCCAGGGTGCCTCTGGATGAGGACACCAAGGCGCTGCTCGCCGACGCGTACGAACGCATCTGCCGGGATCGCACCGTGATCTTCCTGCCCGGACGATTGTCGACAGTCCGCCGCAGTGATCAGGTGATTGTGCTCAACGAGGGCCGCATCGCCGCGATCGGCCCGCAGTCCAAACTGGTCAACATCTCGCCGATCTACCGGCATTGGGAATACCTCAATTTCAACGAGTTCCGCCACCAGGACAGTTGATCCATACTGCAAGCGTTCAGAAATGCCCGATGCGTGACGTAGCTGAATTCGCAAGAATTCAGTGGAGAGGCTGAATTCTTGCGAATTCAGCTACGTCATTTTCCGTCGCGACAGATATTCCAACTACCCACGACCCACCATGTACCTCGGCATAGAAATCGGCGGCACGAAGCTTCAACTGGGAGTCGGTCCGGGCGACGGCTCGGACTTCGTGGCGTTTGAACGGCGCGATGTGCAAATCGCGCGCGGCGGCGCGGGGATTCGCGAACAGATTCGAGACGTCGGCCGCGAACTGGTCGCGCGACACAACGTCCAACGAATCGGCTATGGTTTCGGCGGCCCGGTGCTCGGAGCCCGCGGGATCGTGCAGACCAGCCATCAGGTGCCGGGTTGGGACAGCTTCCCGCTCGTCGAATGGACTCAGCAGGAACTGGGCGTCCCGACGACACTCGGCAACGACTGCGATGTCGCGTGTCTGGCGGAAGCTTGCTTCGGTGCGGGACGCGAGGCCGGCAGCGTGTTCTACGTCACGGTCGGCACCGGGATCGGTGGCGGGTTGGTTTTCGATCGGCGGATTCACGGCACGAACCGACCGGCCGCGGCCGAGATCGGGCACCTACGACCCGGTCTGGACGCGATCCGTTATTCAGACACCGTGGAATCCCGCGCCGCCGGACCGGGCATCGCGACGTCCTCGCAAGCGACACTGACTCAACTCATCGCCCTCGGTGACTCATCCGCTGACCTCGGCGATCTCTTGAATCGCTGCAATGGCCGGGTCGAGTCATTGACGACCAAGAGCATCGGTGAGGCCGCGCTGGCGGGGAACCAACTCGCGCGCGCCGAGTATGTCGCCGCCACGCGGGTGCTCGGTTGGGCGATCGCGCAGGTCATCACCGTCGTCGCGCCTGAAGTTGTCGTTGTCGGCGGAGGAGTCTCTCTGGTGGGCGAAGAAGTCTTCTTCGCGCCGCTGCGAAACGCCGTCCAGCAATACGTCTTTCCACCACTCGCCAACTCGTACCAACTGCTGCCCGCCGCACTCGGCGAAAGCGTGGTTGTTCACGGCGCGCTGGCACTGGCTCGATTGTCCGATTGAAGCAACCTCACCCGCTCGTTGGTCGTTCCATGTTGTTTCGCAGGATTGTCCTCGTTTAACCCTGAGCCAACGGCGAAGGCGGTGAATGCCAGCGCCCCGATTGCTGTACTGACCAAGCCTCCAGCGACGGACGATTCTGCCCACCCCGCCTTCGCCGTTGGCTCAGGGTTAATCAGGGTTAAACGACGGAACTTCGCACGCTCCGGTTGATCGATCACCGCTCCGGTTCGTCGATGTCATGAAGTCGTCGCGGTTCCCGACCTGCGTTACAGCGTCCACCCCTTGCGGTAATCCCGCTTCAAGAACGCATCGGCCTCGGGGGAATCGGTCTTCATCGCCTTGGCGTCCCACTGGAATGACTTGCCGGATCGATAGCTGACGTTCCCCAGCAGCACGGCCTCGGTGAGGTTCCCGCCGTATTCGAAGTGCGACGATGTCGTGCCGTTCGTGCGGATTGCGTGCAGCCATTCGTGGTGATGACCGCCGACCGAATCGGTGATCCACGGCTTGACCGGCGCGGAAGTTTTTCCTTCCTGCATGAACAGCTTGTGAGTCCCATAGTCGGCAA
The DNA here is from genome assembly GCA_031372385.1 of Planctomycetota bacterium. Taxonomy (GTDB): domain Bacteria; phylum Planctomycetota; class Planctomycetia; order Planctomycetales; family Planctomycetaceae; genus Schlesneria. Next base: position 2,160 of record JANMLE010000354.1, read on the forward strand.
TCAGCCGACCGTCCGAGCCTTCGAACAGCACAGCCGAACCCATCTTGTAGACGTCGGCTCCCTCGGGCATCCAGCCGCCGTGGTACCACGTCAAGTGGACCGGCGACATGCCGCCACGGGCGGGGAATTGGTATTCGACCTGCATCTTCATCGGGCAGTCATTGTCGCCGTCGTGGCCCTTTTCTCCCTTGGCCGCGACGGATGTTGGAGCCCCGAGTTCCAAGGCCCAGAACGGCAGGTCCATGAAGTGGCACCCGAAGTCCGCCAGTTGACCGCCGCCGAAATCCCACCAATACCGCCAATTGAAATGGAAGTGGGCGTCGCTGTACGGTCGGAACGGAGCCGGACCAACCCACTGATCGTAATGAATGTGCTTCGGTGGCTCGGATGTTTTGACGTTGGGGAACACCCGGACGCCGCCCCCCTGCCAGACATGCACCCGCTCGATCGTGCCGATGGCTCCAGAGCGGACCAGTTCCACGACGCGGCGGTAATTCGCACCGGCGTGGATCTGGTTGCCCATCTGGGTCGGCACGCGCGCCTTCGCGTTCAGTTGTCGCAGCACGCGCGCTTCGTACACGGAATGAGTCAGCGGCTTCTCGCAATAGACCGGCAGTCCGCGTCGGAGTGCTTCGGCGACGACGATGGCATGCATGTGATCCGGTGTGCTGCAGACGATCCCGTCGAGGTTCGTCGCT
>JANMLE010000412.1:0-1525 GCA_031372385.1 Planctomycetota bacterium
GACGCCAGCCAGACGATCGATTCCACCAGCTCGGCAAGCAGGAAGACGAGATGGGCTTCGAGTGCGAATTGGCGTGGGCTGGGTTCGGGCGTCTGTTGTGCGATCGCGCTTCCTGTCGCGGAGCGACAGGGCTGCCTTGCTTCGCGTGGTTTGCTCAGATCGTCCACTGTTGGCCATCTGTATGGCACAGTTCGATCAGCGGGCGGTCTGGTCCTGGTAGCAGGCGCAGCGTGAGCGGGACGACTTCGGAGGCGAGCGATTCGCTGGCGGTCTCGGTCGAAATTCCGACCTGCTGCAATTGGCCATCGGTCAGCCGGTACAGGTCGAGGCTCCACGGGAAGCGGTTGACGATCAGAAGTTCGCGGGTTTTGACGGCCGAGTAGAAGTCGAGCTTGTCTTCGCAGCGTTCGTCCGGGCTGGCGATCTCGATGGCCAGGTCGGGGCCGCCACACCAGTGAGTGCCGCAATGAATCGCGGCGGTGTCGTTGAGAAAGACCGCCACGTCGGGGACGCGATAGTTTTTCTTCCAGTCGTCGCGGCGGTCGCTGACGTTGACACCCGGATGAACCGAACCCAGCCCCTTCAGGCGGATGACGACGCCCAGAATGATGGTCAGGTCGCCGACCAAGTCCTGATGCTGAATGTTGGCCATTGGTGACATGACGTACACTCCGTTCCAGACTTCGTCGAAGCGGTCCAACCCCAACTGCTGCCGTCGGGCGATCAGTCGGTGTTCCATGTCGCGGTCGTGAATGAGTGTGGCCATGAGTTCCCTTCCTCGGACTGGCAGCGATTCTATCGGCCCGGCGTGAGCGTCGGGAATCCTCAAGCGGTGCGTTTCCGAGTATTCTGATGTCCGGACGATCAGTTCATGACCACGATCCCGATGGGAACCTTCGCATGACCATCCTCTACACCGACGACCGATTCCGCGACCATGAAACCGGGACGCATCGCGAGCGGCCGGAGCGGTTGAAGGCGATCACGACCGAGTTGGCTCGGACGGGGCTGGCGGCCAAATGCAAGGCGGCACCGACGCGCGTTGCGACGGTGGATGAGATCGCTCGGATTCATGGCGTGATGTATGTCGGGCGAGTGGCCGAGTATGCGAAGGCTGGCGGCGGTTGGATTGAGCAGGATACGTTTCTGTCGCCGAAGTCTTTTGACGTCGCGTGCCGCGCGGCGGGGACGGGGTTGGCTGCGGTTGACGCGGTGATGAAAGGGACGGACACGACGGCACTCTGTCTGGTCCGGCCGCCGGGACATCATGCGCTGGCTCACGATGCGATGGGGTTTTGTCTGTTCAACAACATTGCCCTGGCGGCCGACTACGCCATCAAGCAGCACAAGCTGGAACGGGTTCTCGTTGTCGATTGGGATGTCCACCACGGGAACGGGACTCAGGATATTTTTTACGAGCGGGAAGACGTCTGGTTTCTGTCCGCGCACCGGTCGCCGTTTTATCCCGGAACCGGTGCCAAGGATGAAACCGGGACGCGGAAGGGGCTGGGGACAAAGTTCAATC
>JANMLE010000427.1:0-4025 GCA_031372385.1 Planctomycetota bacterium
ATCACCAAACCGGCAAATTCGCCGCTCGACAGCCGTGATCTTGTGCAGTGAGCGAAGGCCGGTCAATGAGACGAGTAGCTGCTGCGACTTTGCATCCCGGACTTCGGCAGAATCTGCCGGAGCCTCACGAGACGCCGACGGCCGAACGGTGCGCCATCTCGACGTCGTGTTCGCGCACCGCCGTGCGAGCCACCTCTCTGGGGTCGTCGGTTGGCGACGGGTTCTCATCCGGACTCGGAGCGGCGTCATCGGGATGGCGCGTCAACCGGTGAAGCAGGCCGATCGCGGCCAGAGCGGCGAGGCACAGCAATGCCGGCTGGTAACGGAGCATCTTGTCGCTGTGACGGAACAGCCAACTCCAGACCCCCTCGTCGGAAACACTGCCGCCCAAAGTTCCGTGCAGGATTCCCAGCGAGTTGTACACGAAGTGAAACGCGATGCCCGGAATCAGGCTGCGCGACCGGATGCACATCATCCCGAGGACCACACCCATTAGCGCGGCGTTGAAGACCTGCTGGGGAATCATGTGAATGATGCCAAATGCCAGGCTGGACAGGATGACCGCCAGTCTGATCTTGCCACCCCGGCTGAAGCCGCTGAGCAGGAAACCCCGGAACGCGATCTCTTCACAAATCGCCGGAGCGGCAGCGAGCGCCAGGAACAAGAGCCAGAACGGCACGGAATCGCTGGACATCGACTTGAGCGCTTCGGCCAGGCCGGGGGGCAGCTTCGGGAAGAACCACTCCAAACTCTTCCCCAACTCAAAACTGAGCGGATGCAGCGCCAGCGGCAGCAACAGCGCGCAGCCCAGTCGCTGAAAACCGGGCCAACGGAGCGAGAACGTCTTGCGGAGGCTGGTGGTCAGCATTACTCCCATCATCAGGGCCGGAGTGGCGATCAGTGCGATCTGTTGAATAAGCAACAGCCGGATATACAGCACTCCTCGAGCATCCTCTGCGGTCCCCTGAATGGCTCCCTGCATCGACTTCATCGACAGGAACTGCAGCAGCAGGATCAACAGGAAACAGAATCCCGCCTCGGTGAACGACGGTGTCGGTTCCTTGTCGCGCAGCAGGTGCTTGACCCACAGTCGCAGGTCAAACCGTTCGGCTTCGCGGAACAGGACTTCCTCGCGGCCAAACTGATCGATGGCCCACCACAGCGCGACCAAGCTGTAGCCGATCGACGTCAGCAGGACGGGGATCGCGTACAGATACAGGTCCATGGCGGGTCCGGTCGCCTTGAGCAGTCCCTTCAACAACAGTGCCGGGCCCATCACGGGCATGACGCTGTAGAACGGCTCGATCTCGACCGCCGGTGACGAACAGAACACGGTCAGACCCATCGTCACCATCAGCAGCGGAGTCAGGTAGTACTGTCCCTCCTTGCTGCTGCGGGCGAACGTGGCGAACGCCAAACAGAGCGCGCTGAACAGACTCGCCAGCGGGATGAGCATCACCAGCACCCAGATTAACGACGCGATCGGCGGCAGGGTCAGATCACCGAATTTCGCGGCCATGCCACCGTTGGAGGCCAGCGATGCCATGTACTTGCCGGTGAAGCCCAGGCTGGATAGGTTCAGTAGCGCGGTCGACATGCTGAACAGCATCACGGTCAGGAACTTGCCGAGTACGATCTCGGTGCGCGTGGCCGGACAGATCAGCAGCGTCTCCATCGTTCCGCGTTCTTTTTCACCCGCGCCCAAATCGACCGCCGGATAGAACGCGCCGGTCAGGGCCATGATCACCAACAGTGCGGGGAACAGCTTCGACCAAACGTTCGCCGACATCTGTTCCGCCGCCGCCAGATCGATCGCCAGCGGATTGACCGGGTTCGGCAGATGCTCGGGCAGACCGCTGTCGCGCAGGAAGCTCCGCAACAGCGAGCGTTCCCAAGAGCGCATCACATCGGAGACACGGCTGTGGGCGATCACCGACTTCTCGTCGGCGCTGTTTTGGATGATCATCGGCCGGGGATAGTCGAATTGAACGAGCGACTTCTCAGCCGTTCCTCGCTTGGCCAATTCTTCACGCAGGCGTTCCAGGTTTTGTTTGAAATCGCGGGGGATGACGATCAGCACCTGGATGTCGCTGGCCTGAAACAATTGCCCGAGCGGTTCGGTCAGTTCCTGCAGGGCGGTTTCCAGACGGAGCATCTCGACGGGCCGTTTGGCATCGCGGGCGGCTTCCAATTCGGCTTCCACCTGGACCCGGCGGTCGAGCAGTTGACGCATCGTTTCGGCCCGATCGAGCAGACTCGCCCTGGCCGCAGCGGCCGCGGCGTCAGTCGGTGTCTGGTTCGGAGCCGTGGGATCAACGGCATCCGACACCACGCGCAGCTTGTCGACGTCGGTGCTGACCCGGAACCACGCCCGGACGAACTGGTCTCCGTTCACGAGTTGCAATGACGGCAAATCGTTGGCCCCCAGGATCACGACCGTTCGCGGCTGTTCCGAGAAGATCGCCGTCATCTGGAACATGCCGATCCCCATCAGGGGATACAGCAGCAGCGGCAGCACGGCGACCATGAACAACGTGCGGCGGTCGCGCAGTTGATCGAGCACCTCGCGCAGAAAAATCAGTTTGACGTTGCGCCAGCTCATGTTGGGGACCATACCAGCGGGAGGCTCAGGGGATCGTGGCCGACGCGGCCTGCGTCGGCCGAGTCGGAAACTCTCAGATGTCTAACGACGCTCCGCCTCAGACCAAGGAGGTTCGCCGACGGAAGACCAATGCAAATTGATAATTGCAAATTGCAAATTGCAAATTGGAAGGCGAGAGAATCGTCGCGGGTATTCAGCCGCTCTTTCATTTTGCAATTTGCAATTATCAATTCGCATTTTGCAATCGCTCACCAAAGTTGACTTACTGATGACAACTTCCCGACACCAAGCTTGCTAGGCCGGCAGCGGTGCCGCCAATTTCAAACCCTCTTCGTGCTCGTCGATCAGTTGAAAGAACAACTCTTCCAAGTCCGGTTGATCATACCGATCCGTCAGTTCATCGATCGATCCGATCGCCAGGATTCGGCCGCGATAGATGATCGCCACCCGGTGACACAGCTTTTCCACCTCGCGCATGATGTGCGTCGAGTAGATGATGCACTTGCCCTGTTCGCGCAGCGAGCGGATTTCGTCGACGACGTTGCGGGCGACCAGCACGTCCAGACCCGACGTCGGTTCGTCGAAGATCAGGACCGGCGGGTCATGCACGATCGTCCGCGCGATCGAGACCTTCTGCTTCATGCCGGTCGACATCTTCGATCCCAGCACGTCGCGAATGTCGTCCATCTGCAGGCGGTTGAACAGGTGCCCGATCCGCTCGTGCAGCGATGATTCGGGAATGCCGTACAGCCGGCCGAAGTATTCGACCATTTCCCACGCGGTCATCCGGTCGTAAATTCCGGTGTTGTTGGACATGAAGCCGATCCGGGCCCGGACTTCGGCCGGATGCAGCGCCACATCGTAATTGGCGACGAACGCGGTCCCGCTGGTGGGCCGCAGGACGGTGCTGAGAATCCGCAGGCAGGTCGTCTTGCCGGCGCCATTGGGCCCGAGCAGTCCGAAGATTTCACCCGGCTTGACCTCGAAGCTGACGTCATCCAGCGCGGTGAAGCCCCCCGTCTGGAGATCGGCAAACCGCTTCGTCAGTCGTTCGACGGTGATCACGCGACAGGTTCCTTGGGGATTTGACAAACGACACTGGATCGCAACTGAAAAGTCGGCGTTCTTGTGCGCGATCGATGGGAAGTATGGGAGTCATGGGACTGATGAGACTGTCGTGGCCCGCTCGTCGCATTGGTCCCATGCGTCCCATGCGTCCCATACGTCCCATGAAATGCGAGCAGGGCGACAAGAAGTTGACGCCTGTTAGTACGAAGCCCCTCAGTCCGGCTTCGACGGCAAGTCTAGCCCGAGAACCCGCGGGCGGACTGGTGTTGTTTCCAAATCGCCACAAGAAACGTCAGTTCAACACGGGAAGCATGCTGCGATCCAATCGGGGCTCGGGCCTTGGCTCGCCGGCGGA
>JANMLE010000434.1:0-20313 GCA_031372385.1 Planctomycetota bacterium
CTGGTCGTCTTCGCGGTGACGTTCACCCGATCGTCGACCGAGGCTGCGGCACCGCGACGATTGTTTGCCGGAGCCCTGGGCTGGGTGACGGTCCTCAACCTGACGCTGCTGGCCGGCACCATGATGGCGCTGCTCGGGGCGAAGTTGATTGAAAGTCGCGTGCAGATGGATGCGGTCTGGCAGGCCGGACTGGCCGCGGCGGCCACGCTGTCGCTGCTGTTGATCATTCGCACCGGTTGGCCGACCATCACGAAGCGCCGGTTCGGAGCCGCGTGGACGGGCCTGGTGATTGTCGCCGCGGTCGGCTGCGACGTGGCCTATCCCCGCGTGCAACGCCGGTCGGCCCAGTCCGCCGTCGAGGCCTTGGGCGGACGGATCGTGCAGGGCGATGACGGGATCGTTGTCGACCTGAACGGCACGACCTGCGACGACTCAGCCTTCAAGCGAATCGTCCCCCGGTTGAAACACTTCGAGAACCTCAGCGAGCTCCGTCTGCGCGACACGAACATCACCGATGCGGGACTGGACGCCATCCGCAGGACGTGGGACACCGCCAGCCCGCTGAAGCGCCTGGATGCCACCGGCAGCAGGATCACCGAGGGTGGGCTGATCCGCCTGAAGCAGTCGCAGGCCAACCTGGAAACCGTTCCCTGACGAGAGACCCAGCCCGGATGATTCACGGGTTCGTAGCTGAGTTCGCAAGAACTCAGGTCGTGGTGAGATTGTCCGCTGAATTCTTGCGAATTCAGCTACGAACAGTGCGGCTCGTAAATGGGCATGAATGATTCGGACCAAGGTTTCCGTTGGAGTCCACCGTGAGTGTCATCGCACCACCGCTGATCCGTTTCGAAGGGGTCACGAAGCGCTTTCACGCGGTGACTGCGTTGGAGCACGTGTCGTTCGATGTTCGTCCGGGTGAGTTCCTCGCGCTGTGCGGTGAGAACGGAGCCGGCAAGAGCACGCTGATGAAGATCCTCTCCGGAGTCATCACTGACTATGAAGGCCGGATCGTCGTCGGGGACCGGCCGCTGGTTTTGACCGGCACGCGCGACGCCGAAGAACGAGGGATCAGCATCATCCACCAGGAACTGAACTTGGTGGGCGACCTGTCGGTGGCCGCGAACATTTTTCTCGGGCGAGAACTCCGGACACCGCTCGGGTTCCTCGACGACCGCCGCATGGAACGCGAAGCCGCGGCCCTGTTCGAGCCGCTCGAATGTCACGTCGATCCCCGGCAACCGGTGCGGACTCTGCGCATCGGCGACCAGCAACTGGTGGAGATCGCCAAGGCCCTGAGCGTCGAACGTGAAGTGACGAAAGCCGGAGCGGACGGGCAGGAGTACACATCCTCCAAGAATACGCAGATCCTCATCATGGACGAACCGACCAGCGCGCTGACCGAGTCGGAGGTCGAGCGGCTGTTCCGGATCATCGCGCGGCTGCGTCAGCGGGGTGTGACCATCATCTACATCTCGCACAAAATGGATGAAGTCTTCCGGAATTCCGACCGGATCACCGTGCTGCGCGACGGCAAAGTGGTCACCACGCTGGACCGCGCCGCCACCTCGCCGCGAGAGATCACGCACTTGATGGTCGGCCGTGACATCGGCGAAAGCGAGTACGCCGCCAACCGCCAGCCCGGTGACTGCGTGTTGAATGTGACGGGCCTGTCGCTGCCGTGGCGCGGTCACGTGCGGCAGTGGCGACTGAAGGATATTCAGTTCTCGGTGCGGAAGGGAGAGGTCGTCGGGATCGCCGGACTGATGGGTGCCGGCCGGACCGAGTTGCTGGAATGCCTGTATGGCGCCAGTCCCGAGCCACCGTTGGGCCGCATCGAACTCAACGGCGTCCCCGTGCTGTTCTCGCACCCCGAACAGGCGCTGCGGGCCGGCATCGCCCTCGTGTCCGAAGACCGCAAGCGCTACGGCTTGTTCACGACGATGAACGTCCGCGAACACATCACGCTGTCGTCGCTGCGGGAGACGGCCACCGCCGGTTTCATCAGCGCCGCCGCCGAAAGCGCCGCCGCCGACGAAGCGATCCGGGCACTGCGGGTGAAGGCGGCCGGGCCGTCGGCCGCGATCACCAGCCTGAGCGGCGGCAACCAGCAGAAGTGCGTCATCGCCCGCGCCCTGCGGACGAATCCGAAGCTGCTGCTGCTGGACGATCCGACCCGCGGCATCGATGTCGGCGCGAAGGCGGAGATCTACCGCTTGATCGACCAACTCTGCCACGACGGCCTGGCGATCGTCATCACATCGAGCGAACTCCCCGAACTGATCGCCGTCTGCGACCGCATCCTGGTCCTGTGCGAAGGCCGGCTGACGGGCGAGTTCCGCCGCGGCGACTTCACCGAACAGAAGCTGATGGAGGCAGCCACGACCGGAGTGCATTTCGCGAATGGCGGCGGGGAAGTCGCTTGAGTGAAAAGCGGCGATGCCTTCTTGATCTTCTCACGCCCCGCCACGACGTTTTTCGTCGCGTTGCGCGTGTCCAGCACGATCTGGGTGGGCTTCACGATGAAGTTGTGGTCGTGGGCCGAGTGGTCCGTCGAGACCAGCACGCAGACTTGTGACACGAGGAACTCGGTGGTCAGTTCCTGGCTTTGCATCGCTGGCAGGTCCGGACAGTGACGCATCTTCGGCAGCGACGGCACATGCGGGACGTTGTCGTTCAGCACGGCACCGCGTATCAGCAGCAGCTTGATCAGCTCCAACGACGGGAGCTCGCGCGGATCATCGACGTACTTCTTGGGCGAGCGGCATGAGTTAGCTTCCCCGCCACTGGGCTTGTCCCGGTGGCTCGACGGCTTCTGCACTACTCTTGGCCCCCAACAATTTCAGTAGTGCAAAAGCCGTCGAGTCACCGAGGTAAACTCGGTGGCGGGGTAAATCAAGAGTTGCCGCTTGTCGAACAAACAGTCCGGTCGCGTGACTCAGTTGTTCCCACCCATCGACCCATTTTCCCCAACGTTGATTGATCTTGACTTGATTTGAGTCACGAAATAGAAACCGCGCACGTCCACCGGAATGCGAAACGAATCGGTTTCCGGATGGACGAGAAACAGCGGAGTGAGGTACGGGCAAGGATCTCACACGAACATTGGAATACTCATAGCGACGGCATTTTTCCCCCCGCCCATGTAAACATGCGCGTGCATACCCATAGTCACGACCCGGTTCATCATCATCTCCAATGAAGTGATGCCGGAACGGGCTTCTCGCGAAGTTCGTTCTCAGTCACAGAATGAGCTGCAACACGTTGCCCCAATCCGCCAATCATTCCCAAGATGAGCGACCTGCAACAGCGAACGGTGGTCAAGGTGGCACGACCGGTGGTGGACTCGTTCCACCTCACAACAGAGCACCGTTTGGAGGCGGCCTGCCGATGACAACAAGTCACCGCACAAGAACAGTTGGATTGATCACGGCCCGTGGTGGATCGAAGGGGATTCCACGAAAGAACGTCCGGTTACTTGCGGGGAAGCCCTTGATCGCGTGGACGATCGAAGCGGCTCGGGCGACGCGTCTTGTTGACCGAATCATCGTTTCCACCGACAGCCAGGAGATCGCCGATGTGGCGATTCAGTTTGGGGCGGAAGTCCCCTTCATGCGTCCTGCGGAACTGGCACTCGACAATTCTTCGCACCTCGACGTCGCACTGCATGCGCTGCAATGGATTGAAAGCCGCCAGGATGAACAGGTCGAATACCTGGTGACTTTGCAGCCGACGAGTCCCTTGCGAATCTGCTCAGACATCGATGGTGCGATTGAACTGGCGAGTCGATCGGACGCGGACGCCGTGATTGGAGTCTGCGAAGCCGAGTCACACCCGTACCTGATGCACCAGCGTGCGAGTGACGGTGTTCTGACACCCTTCGTCGCATCCGACATCAAGTACCTTCGCCGTCAGGATCTGCCGCCCGCCTACCGCATCAACGGTGCCGTGTACGTCCATTGCGCGCAGCGCTTGAAAGCGAGCCGGGTATGGTTTCCGTCCAACGTGGTCGGGTACGTCATGCCCAACGAACGATCGTTGGATATTGACACGGAATGGGATCTGAAACTTGTCGATTGTCTGCTGAGGGAATCCAACGATGAGCGCCAAGCCGCTTGATGTGGCCGGTATTTCGATCGGTCACGGCCATCCGTGTTTTTTCATCGCCGAGGCCGGAGTCAATCACAATGGTTCGCTCGACGCGGCCTTGAAACTTGTGGATGCCGCCGCGGATGCGGGCGCGTGTTCGGTGAAGTTTCAGACGTTTGAAGCGTCGAAACTGGTGACAAAGCACGCACAGAAGGCCGAGTATCAGAAGCAGAACACCGGAAACAACGACTCGCAGTTTGAAATGCTGAAGCAACTCGAACTGTCGCACGAGCAGCACCGGGAAGTCGTCACCCACTGCCACCGACGTGGAATCATGTTTCTGTCGACGCCGTTTGACGAACAGTCGGCGGACTTTTTGAACGATCTCGGCGTGTCGGCCTTCAAGATTCCTTCGGGTGAAGTGACCAACACACCCTTTTTGAGACACGTGGCCCGGTTCGGCAAGCCGTTGATTGTCTCGACCGGAATGTGTCGGCTGGGTGAAGTGGAAGCCGCGGTGGAGACGCTCGAAGCGGCCGGCTGCCGACAGTTCGTGCTGTTGCACTGCGTCAGCAACTATCCCGCCGACCCCAGGGACGTGAATCTGCGAGCCATGGACACGTTGGCCGCGGCATTTCAGGTTCCGGTCGGTTATTCGGACCACACTCTCGGATTGGAAGCCAGCTTGGCCGCGGTGGCTCGCGGCGCCTGCGTCATCGAGAAGCACTTTACGCTGGATCGCAGCCTGCCCGGCCCGGATCACGCAGCTTCGTTGGAGCCGCGGGAGTTAAAACAACTCGTCAGCGGTATCCGCATCATCGAACAGTGCCTGGGGACGGGGCGGAAGACTCCCGCAGCCAGCGAATTGGGGACCGCTGCGGTGGCGCGAAGGAGCCTCGTGGCCGCCGTCGATCTTCCCGAAGGACTCCTGCTGGATGAAGCCCATATCGCGGTGAAGCGACCCGGGACCGGACTCCCTCCCAGCATGCGGCCACATCTGCTGAATCGACGTCTGAGACGCCCGGTTGTCGCCGGCTCGTTGCTCACACTCGACGATATTTCGTGACAGGGGATTCGTGGACGTGAGAACCGTCGCCGTCGTGACCGTTGCTCGCTCGGACTTTGGCATTTACGTGCCGGTCTTGCGTGCGATCGAAGCCGATTCCAATCTGAAACTGCATCTGATCGTGACTGGTGGACACTTGTCTGGCTTGTTCGGTCTGACGGTGAACGAGATCACTGCGCAGGGATTTGAGATTGGCGATCGAGTCAACATGTTGATGTCGTCCGACACTCCCGAAGCCATTGCCATGTCGATGGGTTTGGGAACGATCGGGCTGGCGCAGGTTTATGCCCGAGTCAAACCGGACCTGTTGCTGGTACTGGGCGATCGATTCGAAATGCATGCCGCGGCATTGGCCGCCGTCCCCTTTCGCATCCCCGTCGCCCACATCCACGGCGGCGAAGTGACTCATGGTGCGATTGACGATGCCTTGCGGCACGCGATCACCAAATACAGTCATCTTCATTTCGCTTCGACCATCGAACATGCCCGCCGAATCGTGCAGCTTGGGGAAGAGCCGTGGCGCGTCACCGTGTCCGGCGCACCGAGTCTCGACAATCTCAAGGTGATGCAACTGATGGGACTCCCCGAATTGGAGGCGGCGGTTGGGTTGAAGTTGGACCGACCGCCGGTTCTCGTCACATTTCATCCCGTCACGTTGCAGTACGAACAAACCGAGGTTCAGGTGGAACAGTTGCTGGCGGCCTTGCGTCAGTTTGACATGCCGCTGGTCATCACGAAGTCCAACGCCGACACCGGTGGGCAGACGATCATTCGGAAAATGGAAACTTTCGCCCGCGAACGTCCCCACACACGACTGATCGATAACCTTGGAACACGAGGCTACTTCAGCCTCATGTCCCGAGCCGCGGCCATGGTGGGCAACTCTTCCAGTGGAATCATCGAGTCCGCTTCGTTCGGCCTCCCGGTGGTGAATGTCGGACTGAGGCAATCGGGACGACCACAGTCCGGCAACGTGATTGACGTCGAATGTGAGACGGCTCAGGTCGTGAGTGGTTTGCAGCGAGCCTTGGCCCCCGGGTTCAAAGCGAAACTGCAGAAAAAGGTGAATGTCTACGGAGACGGTTCGGCCGCGAGTCGGATCGTCGACAGACTGGGATCAATCGCGCTCGATGAGCATTTGATCATCAAACGGTTCCATGACGTGCCTGGTGTTGATTCAACACCACGGGAGGCCGTCGCCGCATGAACACGAATCCTCGCTCGATTTCCTATGTTGTGTTTGGTGCGGGTGGGCATGCCGCAGTCGTCATCGATGCCCTGTTGACGGCGGGCTATGCGCCGCCCGTCGGACTGTTGGATCGCGACCCTTTTCGACACGGAGAAACGGTTCTGGCCGCGCCGGTTCTTGGCGGGGACGAATTGCTGCCGGAACTGAAGGCCAGCGGAGTGACTCACTTCGTGGTGGGCCTTGGTTCGATCCACGACACGCGAATGCGACGGAAACTGTTTGAACTCGGCTTGTCGCACGGATTGCACCCCCTCGCGGTGCGGCATCCCTCGGCGATCTGTTCGCGCACGACCGTGGTCGGGTTGGGCACGCAGATTTTGGCGGGAAGCATTGTTAACACGGAAACGCGACTCGATGACAACGTGGTCGTTAACACGGGAGCGGTCATCGAGCATCACTGTGTTTTGGCGGCTCATTCCCATGTGGCGAGCAACGCGACGCTGGCCGGAGGCGTCCGAGTGGGGATGGGCGCGCATGTTGGTGCCGGTGCGACAGTGCGCCAGGGCATTCAGATTGGTGAGGGTGCCGTCGTTGGCGCGGGAGCTGTCGTTGTGAAGGACGTTCCTGCGGGAGTCACCGTCGTCGGCGTACCGGCCGAAATCTTGATTCGCAAGGCCGCGTGAGAAATTGGCACAAGAAGAAGTCCCCTCACCGTTTCCCGATCCCTGCGGGGCCGGGGGATGGGACAACAAATGCCAAAAAAGGGCAACGGAATGAATTGGACCGGAAAAAAAGTGCTGGTGACGGGAGCTGGCGGCTTCATTGGAAGCCATCTCACCGAGCGACTTGTCGAACTGGGAGCCAATGTCCGCGCGCTGGTGCATTACAACTCCCTCGGCAGTTGGGGATGGCTCGACACGTCGCCGCTCAAGTCGCAAATCGAAGTTGTCTCCGGTGACATTGCCGACCGCGGCAGTGTGCAACATGCGATGCAGGATCGCGAGATCGTCTTTCATCTCGCCGCCCTGATCGCCATCCCCTACTCCTACGTCGCTCCGATTTCGTATGTCAACGCGAACATCATCGGCACCCTCAACGTTTTGGAGAACGCCCGGCAGATGGGCACCGAGCGCGTGCTGCACACCTCGACCAGCGAGGTCTACGGCACCGCGATTGAAGTCCCCATCAGCGAGAAGCATCCACTGCAAGGGCAGTCGCCGTACTCCGCCAGCAAGATCGGAGCCGACAAACTCGCCGAATCGTACTATCGTTCGTTCGAAACACCGGTTGTGACCGTCCGCCCGTTCAACACGTTTGGTCCGCGGCAGTCGGCACGCGCGGTGATCCCAACGATCATCACGCAGTGTCTGAGTCAGGCGAGCATCAAGCTGGGAAGCCTGACACCGACGCGCGATCTGAACTTCGTCAGCAACACGGTCGATGGCTTCATCAAAGCGGCCGAGGCTCCGCCGGAAAAGGCGCTGGGACAGACGGTCAATCTCGGCTCCAATCGTGAAATCAGTGTCGGCGAACTGGCGAAGACGATCATCGAGATCGTCGGACGCCCTGTCGAAATCGTCACCGACGACCAGCGGCTGCGACCCGCCAAGAGCGAAGTCGAACGGCTGCTGGCCGACAACCGGCTCGCCAAGGAACTGCTTGGGTGGGAACCCCAAGTCGATTTCAAAGATGGTCTGAAGCGAACCGTCGAATGGATGAAGGCCAATCTGGGGAGGTATCGATCCGATGTCTACAACGTATGAACCTGGCGGCCCCGTACCACCCGAGATGATCCCGTTGTGTGTACCGCACATCGCGGGGAACGAAGGGAAGTATGTGCAAGACTGCATCGACACCGGTTGGGTGAGTTCAGTCGGCGCGTATGTGGATCGCTTCGAGCGAATGATCGCCGAACAAATGGGAACGAAGTACGCCGTGGCCACCGTCAACGGGACCGCCGCCCTCCACATGGCCCTTAAGGTCGGGGGAGTTGAGCCGGACGATGAAGTGCTCGTCTCCACGCTCACATTCATCGCGTCGGCCAATGCGATTCGTTACGCCAACGCCTGGCCCGTGTTCATCGACGCCGAGCCGCGCCATTGGCAGATGGACCCCAATCTGGTCCAAGAATTCCTCACGAAGCAGTGCGAGTGGAAGCACGGGGTGCTCCGCAACAAGCTCACCGGCCGACGCGTTCGTGCCATCGAGCCTGTTCACATCCTCGGCCATCCCGTGGATCTTGATCCAATTCTGGAGTTGGCGCGAAAGTTTGATTTGCTCGTCGTGGAAGACGCCGCCGAGGCCCTTGGAACTCGTTACAAGGGACGCGAGGTCGGCGGGCTCGGTGACTTGGGCTGCGTCAGCTTCAATGGAAACAAGCTGATCACCACTGGCGGTGGTGGCATGGTTGTCACCAACGACGAGGTGCTGGCGGCGAAAGTGAGGTATCTCACGACGCAAGCCAAGGACGATCCGATCGAGTATTGCCACAACGAGGTCGGTTACAATTACCGCCTTCCAAACCTTTTGGCCGCATTTGGCTGTGCGCAGGTGGAAAGGCTTGCCGATTATATCGATTGTAAGAATCGCGTGGCCGCCCAGTATCGTGAGGAGTTGGACAGTGTCCCGGGTCTCCGGCACTACGAGGCGGCATCGTATGCGGACTGCACGTGGTGGTTGTACACCGTACAGATCGATCCGGTTGAGTTTGGAATGACAAGTCGAGAGCTGAGATTACGATTACAGCAATGCAACATTCAATCACGCCCTTTATGGCAGGCAATGCACGCCAATCCCGCACATCAGACGGCGCAAGCCGTCCTGACCGGCGTCGCGGACACCCTCGTCGCCGAATGTCTCAGCCTTCCTTGTTCAGTGGGAATAACGTCAGAGCAGGTTACCCAGGTGTGTCGGACTATTCGGCAAATTCAACAACAGACAACGAGTCGTGTCCGATCCGCTGAGGCCGCCTGATTGGTCTTGTGGCAGAAATGGTAAGCCAATAGATTTCGCCATCCTTCGACCGGCTTCGAAGTCAAATCGTAAATCATCCGGCCGAATCTGAAAGGATTCAGTGTGGGCGTTCGCATCATTCCCCGTCTTGACATCAAGGGTCCCAACCTGGTGAAGGGAATTCACTTGGAAGGACTGCGTGTACTTGGCAAGCCCGAGAGGTTTGCTCGGTACTACTACGAGACCGGGGCCGACGAACTGTTTTACATGGACGCCGTCGCAAGCTTGTATAACCGCAACAGCTTGGCCGAAATCATCCGGCGGACGGCCCAAGATGTCAGCATTCCGCTGACGGTCGGGGGTGGCCTGCGGTCTGTGGACGACATTCGGGATGTGTTGCTTGCCGGTGCCGACAAGGTGGCGATCAACACGGCGGCAATCGCCCGGCCCGAGCTGATTACCGAAGCCGCCAACAAGTTTGGTTCGTCGACAATCGTGGTTTCCATTGATGCCATCCGGCAACCGGATGGTTCGTACAAGGCGTATACCGATTGCGGTCGCAACGAATCTGGACTCGATGCGTATGAATGGGCTCTGAAGGCCACGGAACTCGGGGCCGGCGAACTCGTGGTCACCTCGGTGGACCGGGAGGGAACGGGAAAGGGCTATGACCTTGAATTGACCCGCCGCATTGCCGAAGCGGTTCCGATTCCGGTGATTGCCTGCGGCGGTGCAGGCAACGTGGAACACGTGAGCACGGTTGTCACACAGGGGAAGGCCGACGCGGTCTGCCTTGCTTCGTGTCTGCATTATGAATTCGTCCGTATCTTCCCTGCCGATCGTGAAAGCTACAGTGGTGAGGGAAACGTGGAATTCCTCCGGAGGCAGGGGGTGTCAAAACATGTCCAAGGAATGTCGATCCCGTCTCTCAAAGAGCATCTTCACAATCGTGAAATCGATTGCAGGTGGAATTAGTACAAGTCGGATCGTGTGAATAAACTATCATGAATGGGGTGCGCGAATGACTGAAGCCGAAAATCAATGGCGCGTCTGGGACGAAGAGCAAAGCTACGGCGATACTCTTTATCGTCGGGCAATCGGCGAACTTCCGGAGATGGAGAGCAGCAAGAAGATGGCGAAGGAGGTCGCCCGCGTCTTCCAGGCAGGTGACAGCCTGTGTGACGTTGGATGTGGTGCCGGTCACTACTTGCGCAGTCTCGAGCAGACACTTCCCGCCGGTTTCGGCTACCAGGGTGTCGATGCGACGGCCAACTATGTTGCTCTCGCCCAAAAGGCTTTTGCGGACCGGCCCAAAACGAATTTCATTCAGTCGGATATCTTCGCAATTGAACTGCCGGATCGATCGCAGGACATCGTAATGTGCAACAACGTGCTATTGCACCTGCCTTCGATTCGCATACCGCTGGCTGAACTTGTCCGCATCGCCCGCAAGACCGTGTTTGTCCGGTTCATGGTGGGGGATCGTTCCTTTCAAATCAAGGACATTCATCCCCAGGTTCTCGGCGACGAATTCGATGACGACGACGCCCCCAGAGGATTCCATTTTTACAACATCTACAGTCGGGACTATGTCAATCACTTAGTCGGCCGTATCCCCGGTGTGGGGAAATGGACAATCACCCGCGACAATGATTTCGATCCGGCCCGCATCCTTGCTTCTACCTCTGATCACAACGGTGCAATCGATGCCAGCGGCATTCTTGGCGGATACCAAGTCAACGGATACATCCTGCAACCGTGGTCCGTGCTGGAAATCAGCTTGAGCTGAGGTGGTCCTTCCGGCGGCATGCATTGGATGCCAGTTGGATGATCGCGTTCCCGTCCACCGTTGTTAACAGTCCCTGAAGCAGAATCCTGATTATGTCGCTTCGTACCCTGCAAGTCGCAATTGTGAATTTCGGCCTCGGGAACTTGTTTAGCGTTCAGCGGGCCTGCGAGCGAGTTGGCTTACACGCCACAATTACGTCTTCCAAGCAGGACGTTCTCTCCGCAGACGCCGTGTTGCTGCCAGGCGTCGGAGCATTTGGCGAGGCCATCAACAATCTTCGACGTGCGGATCTCGTTGAGCCGTTGCGGGACATTTCGCAGGCAGGGCTGCCACTGATTGGCATCTGTCTTGGCCAGCAACTGCTGATGTCGGAAAGCGAAGAATTCGGCAGCCATCGCGGGTTGGATTTGATACAGGGGCCGGTTGTCCGTTTCCGGCAGCCGCTGGCTTCCCGTGGAGAAATCCTCAAGGTGCCGCAAGTCGGCTGGAATCGAATTTGTCGTCCCGGCGGACCGGATACCAACGCTTGGCATGGGTCGCCGTTGTGTGCGCTCGACGATGGTGCGTACATGTACTTTGTTCACTCGTACTACGTGAAACCAGTTGATCCGGGCGTTCAGTTGTCGATGACGAAATACGGCGACATCGAGTTCTGTTCCAGCGTCCGGATACGGAACACCTGCGCGTTTCAGTTCCACCCTGAGAAGAGCGGTGGCGACGGGCTGGAAATCTACCGTGGAATTGTCTCGTTCATCGCCAGTTGCCAAACGGAAAAGGAAAAACGTCATGCCGCTTGAGGATTTGCCCGTCTATTACGGATTGCCCCGCGATGTCCGGTACTGCCGCCGTTGCGTGATCTCCAATCAGCGACCGTCTTCGACACCGGAATTCAAGAACACTCCCGACCGCAAGATCGTGACGATGTCCATCAATGATGACGGCGTCTGCGACTCGTGCCGATACGCGGACATCAAGGAACAAATAGACTGGAAGGAACGCGAAGAACAACTGGTTGCATTGCTCGACAAGCACCGCAGCACGGATGGATCGTACGATTGTCTCGTCCCAGGCAGCGGTGGCAAAGACAGTTGCATGCAGGCGCATGTCCTGAAGTACAAGTATGGAATGCACCCGCTGACCGTCACGTGGCCGCCGATTCTCTACACGGACATCGGCTGGAAGAATTTCAAGAGCTGGCTGGACGTCGGTGGTTTTGACAATGTCTCGTTCAACCAGAACGGTCGCGTCATGAAACTCCTGACGCGGTTGTCGATCGAGAATCTTCTGCATCCGTTCCAGACGTTCATCCTTGGCCAGAAAAACATCGGACCGAAGGTTGCGCTCAAGTATCGAATTCCGCTGGTCTTCTATGGTGAAAACGAGGCGGAGTACGGCAATCCAATTGCCGACAACAACAAGTCACTGCGCGACAGGGCCTATCATTCGATGCAAAACTTCGACGAAATCCGCCTCGCGGGTTTGCCAATCAAGCAGATCATGTCGGAGCACAACGTCGACCTGGTCGATCTGAAGGCGTATTTGCCGGCTGAGTCATCAGAGTACGAACAGTGTCCAATCGAAGTTCATTACCTGGGCTACTACTTGAAATGGACCCCGCAGGAGGCGTACTACTACGCCGTTGAGAATACCGGCTTTGAAGCGAACCCGTTTCGCACCGAAGGGACGTACAGCAAGTACAACAGTCTTGACGACAAGATTGATGGCTTCCACTACTACACCACGTATGTCAAATTTGGCATCGGGCGGGCGACATACGACGCATCGCAGGAGATTCGCAACAACCACCTCACCCGCGAAGACGGTGTGGCACTGGTCAAGCGGTTCGATGGCGAGTTCCCGCAACGCTTCTTTCAGGAAGTCATGGACTACATCGGCATGAGCCCCGATCACTTCCATGATTTGTGCGATAGGCATCGCTCGCCGCACCTCTGGAAAAACGAAGGTGGAACGTGGCGTCTGCGCCATCCGATCTGGGAAGCCGACGACCAGGGGCGGATCGCCGCATGAGGAATGCCTCCGGAAAATCGATGGGTTTTGGTTTTCCCGAACGTATTCGAGTCACTTGGTGAAGGAGCAACACGGATGTCACCGGAGCCATTACCCGCAGTCTCGCCCGCGTCGCCGATTCGCGATGCAATCCAGGCGATCGAGAGCGGCCTAAAAGGGATCGCGATTGTCGTTTCGGAAGACGGAAAGCTGGTGGGGACGATCACGGATGGGGACGTCCGTCGCGCAATGCTGGCAAGTGTGAACCTCGATGCACCGCTGCAGGTGCTCCTTGATCGCAAGCTCGGCATGAGTACGGAACGTCCCATCACTGCCACGGTGGGAACGTCGGACGCTCAGTTGCTGCACCTGATGCAGAAGCACGAAATTCGCCAGTTGCCGATCCTGGATCACGGTGGTCGGGTTGTCGAAATTGTGCATCTCGACGACTTGGCACCGAATGACCGTGTTCCGGTACAGGCCGTCATCATGGCGGGGGGATTTGGCAAGCGACTCCGGCCCCTGACCGATGACACTCCAAAACCAATGCTTCCGGTGGGAGATCGGCCATTGATCGAGCATGTTGTCGGCCAACTGCGCGCGGCAGGGATCCGCAATGTCAACATCAGTACCTATTACCTGCGGGAGAAGATTGTCGACCATTTTGGAGATGGTCGAAAGTTCGGTGTGAATGTTCAGTATTTGCAGGAGCATCGCCCGCTCGGTACTGCCGGGTCTCTTGGGCTGTTACACAGTTCGAACGAGCCTCTCCTGGTGACCAACGGCGACATCCTGACCTCCGTCAACTATCGCTCCATGTGGAATTTTCATTGCAAACACCAATCCACACTGACGGTCGCCACGCGCAAATATCGGATCCAGGTACCATATGGTGTCGTCACGCATGTCGATGCATCCATCACGGGGCTGACTGAAAAACCAGCGTTTGATTTTTTCGTCAATGCGGGTATCTATCTGCTCGATCCCTATGCGGTTCAACTGATTCCCCGTGACATGGACGGAGACGAACAATTTCACATGACGGACCTGATCACACGATTGATCGAACAGGGGCGGTCTGTCGTCAACTTTCCTCTCCATGAGTACTGGCTCGACATCGGTGAGTTGGGCGACTATCAGCGAGCTCAAAACGATGTCGACAGCGGCCAGTTTGTGTTGAAGGCCGCATGACGTCATCTTGTGCTGTCCGCAGGCGTAACCTGCGAATCCGCTACTCGCCATCGCATATCGGTGGCATTGCGGATTTGCACGCTCATGCCCCCGCCCAGCCAACCCTGTTTCCAGCGCTGCGGGCGGCATTCATGGAGGACATGACATGAAGAGCTGGCTCTCGCGGATCAGCCGATCTCGCCTGGCGCGTGGATGCATTTCGTACGCCGCGGTGAACGCGATGTGCGGACTCCTGCCCCTCTTTGTCCTGGCCTTTCTGATGAGCCAGTTACCGGCGGCCGATCTGGGGCGATATGCACTTTTCGTCGCAGTCGTCGCACTCATGGCACCCTTGATGGGTTGCGGGGCGCACGCAGCACTCGCGCGAACGGCGCTCGACGACGATCAACATGCGGTTTCCCAGTCGGTGGATGCCAGCCTCCGAGTGATTCTCGTCACCACAATCGTCTGTGCCCTATTGGTGGTCCCCGCGCATTCGGTCACGAACCAGTTCGTGCCACTGACTCCCGCATGGACGATCCTGATGCTGGCAGCGGCTGCCGCCCAAAGTTCGGTCGTGCTGCTTCTCACCTTCCAGCAGATGAAAATGCGACCGCTGTCGTACGGAATTCATCGAGTCGGCCAAGGCGTTTTGCAGGCGTTGTTGACCATCGTGGGGACACTTGCGTTCGGCGGTTGGGAAGGTGCCGCCGGAGGTTATGCGGTCGGAGGCATCATTTCGAGCATCGCGGCCATTTCGACGTTCCGACATCAGGGCTTGTGGACAGTACCCCTGCAGCATAAGGCCCTGTACGACGTCCTTCGAATTGGGTTGCCAATGACTCCCCATATTCTCGGTGCATATCTCTTGGTCACAGCCGATCGGGTGCTCTTGGCGCGTCTGGAAGGGCTGGAAGCGGCAGGAATGTATGCGGTGGCCTGCCAGTTTGCCATGTTGGTCAACCTTGTCGGATCGTCATGCAGCCAAGCGCTTTCACCTTGGATCTACCGGCAACTGAAGGACAACACATCCGTCGCACGAACGAAAGTTGCGCAAATGACGGCCTTGTACGCTATGTTCTTGGTCTGCATGGCCGCCGGAATCACTGTCGCGAGCAGTTACGTTCTGTCGTGGTATCGTGAGGGCGAATATGCCGGAGCGTCCCATCTGGTTTGCTGGCTGGTTGCTGCGTTCGTCTTCCACGGTCTGTACAGGATTGCATCGAACTATTTTGAGTTTGCCCGTGCCACGCACCTCATCGCCGGGATCACCCTGGTGACGACGGTGGTGAATTTGGCGCTGAACTACTCCCTGATTTCGTGGTACGGAGCCTCCGGTGCCGCGCAGGCAACTGTCGTCTCGTATGGTGTGATGTGCTGTCTTGCCTGGGGAGTGGGGCTTTACCTTTATTCCATCCCCATCAACCCATTTGCTCACAAAACGGACTTCGGATTCCTGGAGCTCAAGGATGGAAGCCGGCAGTCGTTGGCTCAGTTGTTGAATCAGGTTCCCAGCAATATCTTCGAAACCGAACTCCACGTCCGTACCTGCGAAACGATTGCCGCTCATCGACTTCGCGGGAAATTTGTCCGCAGAACATACATCAACATCCTGTATCTCAGATCAGTGCGCGCGCGGCAGTTGACTGCTGCAATTCACCTTGTCACAACTGGAACGGTCTCTGCGACACGGATTCTTATCAACTCATCCGACGCCGGCTTGGCGACATTGTTCCCTGGCACGCTACAAGTCGTGTCGATTCCCGGATCGCCGCAGCCGTACATCGACTTTCCTCAAGTCCGATCCCTCCTGCTGAAGTCCATTGCGCATCGGCTGTTTCGCCTGTTCTCACGATCATCTCCCCGCACACCGGTGTCCCGCGCCATTCGAGCCTGGGTTGATGTTTCTGAAGTGTTGTATGCGAAAGAGTGGGCTTCAGCCACGGTGCTGATTTATCCCTTTCCTTTGAATCCACTCCGGCAGGTGAGATTCCTGTGGAGTTGTATTCGCAAGCCGGTGAATTTCAGGCTGTCGGGATTGCCATTTCGTTTTCGCGATGTTCTTGCCTGTTGCATTTCCCCGCCGACACGCGATCGCAGGGTGCTGATTGCAGAGATGCGGGCATTTCGCACACACGCGGTGGAGCTCGCCTCGTCCGGCTTTGCGGAAATCATGACGACGGATGAGTTTGAACCTGCTTCTTGGGCAATGTACGACCGATTGCAGAAGTTGGGAACACGTTCTGTTAACAGCGCCCATGGCATCGGAATGTACAGTCCACATGTCGGGTACAACGAATTTCGGGTAATCAACGATGTGCAGCGATTGTTCTACCAGGTTCGCAATCCCGCGACGCTCTATGTGCTGCAGAAGATGAACCATTCGGCACACACACTGACTTTGCCGGCACCCGGGCACCGACCGTCGCTCGTGTACATTCACGGCTATACGCACAGCCGTGGATACGAACCAGAATTGCAGGATCGGGTTTTGGAATTCCTGCGGCAACTGCAACAGTCCGGTTGGCAGGTGTTCATCAAACTTCATCCGAACACTTCGGGACGCGGCAAGACTGCCTTGGCGAAGAAGTTTAGACTTCCCCTTGTCACACGTCTCAGTGAACTGGACGGACAGTGCGTCATTTTCGTAAATCTCCTGTCGACGTGTTACTACGACTTCTCGACCAGGGGGGTGTTTGTCTTTGTCAATGACGCACTGTTTGATGCGTCCACCCACTTCGGGAATGGCCTACCGAGTCGAACGTTGGATGCAATTGAACCTCTGCTTGATGCGCTGTGTGACGCATCCGCGTATTCGGAATTTCATGGTCGGCAAATTCAACGGATCCAGAAGACGGCCTAAAGATGATTGCACACATCGAAACTGCTCGCACGACCAAGTTCACGCCGGACAGCGTTATTGGGTTCATGCTGGGCCTTCCTTTTGCAACTCCGCGGCCTCCCTGGTATTTGTTCGGGTTTGTGTGCCTGACGATACTGGCTCCGCGCATTTTCTCTGACGTGAGGAAAACCCGGCTCACTTACTTGGTTGCAGTCATGTCATGTGCCTGCTTCACGGCCATGTCGACGCTGGTGAGCCCGGACTCCGCCGATATCTCGACTTCGGCCGCCTTTGGTTCCAGCATCGTCTTCTGTTTCTTTTTGTTTGGCTTCGGAGTTCAGAACATTCTCCATCTACTGAGAGGTTACTGTTGCGCGATGTCAATGATTGCCATTGCGGTCTGGATTGCGTTCTGTGGAACCGGAAAATGGGTTTACGGAATTGAACTGTTCGTTTACCCCAATCTTCGAATGTGGGGGAGTGACCTATTCCCTGATTGGCCAAATTTCCTGTGTTTTGGTCTGACCTTGTCGTTTTTACTGAATTCCCTTGTTCACAAGAACTTTAGCCACGCAGCATTGAATCTTGGCGCGGCCGTGTTGACAACATCCCGCCTGTCCATCGTGGGGATTGTCCTCGGGATTGGTTACTTGGCGATGCATGTGGGGATGCGGCGACGGATGTTTCCGATCCTGTTTGGTGCCGTATTGCTGATTGCAGGAGTCATGGCAATTCGAACCGATGCCATGGAAAACGCGGATCAAATTTTCCAACGCCTGCAGAAGACCCAGGATCGGGAAATCGTCTATGAACACCTTTGGCGGCGTTTTATTGATCGGCCCATCCTGGGTTGGGGGGCGGTGTCAGCCCGCGGCGGTGACACCGAAATGGCGTTTCAAGATGACAGCGTCATGTCCTTTCACAGCTCGTACCTGGAGATCCTTGTGCGGGGGGGGATTCTGTCGTTTATTCCCTATCTGTACGTCATCTTCCCCGGCAATTTGTGGCAGTACCGCCGCGGACCCTACACTTGGCTGATTTTGCTCTTCTTGTTGTGCGCGACGGTCCAAAACATCCTGAAACATCCGCATTACGTGATGATGTTTTCCGCCCTGCTCGTTCATCGTCGCCAGCTTGCAGAGATTCTTGTCGGCGAGAACGCAACCGCCGAAACAACGAAACAACTGCGGAGTCAAGTTGTCCGCCCCGCGAGTCGAATTCCGGTGCTTCTGTCAGGAGAAAGACAATGAGAACTTTCCGGCTTCAACTGGCCTGCGCGGCGCGTCAACTGGGACGAACTGTGCTGGCAGCAGCCAAATACTGCAGGCTGCGGTTGACCGCACCAGGGTTTGTCGCCGCACCGGGATTCTATTGCGGTCGCGGATGTTTCGTGAGCCGCGACTCGCGCATCAATGTCGGTTCAAATTTCTACATGGGGAATTACTGCCATTTGAGCGCCGAGGCGACAATTGGTGACGACGTGATGTTCGCCTCGTTTGTGGCGCTCGTCGGCGGTGATCATGTGATTGACAATATCACGGTGCCGATGCGTGCCGCTGGTCGCGGAGAACGCCAACCGATTGTCATTGACGACGATGTCTGGATCGGGCATGGTGCGATCGTCATGCATGGAGTCAGGGTCGGTCGGGGGGCTGTCGTCGGCGCGGGCTCTGTCGTGACCCGCGATGTGCCGGCGCAGGCAATCGTGGCAGGCAGTCCCGCGCGGATCATCCGGTATCGTCAGGGACCGACCGATTGCCAGCGCGCAGGTTGATTCCGCGGGGACGGAAGATTTGTTGTTTTGAACGGGATTCCGGCGGTTAATGTCGGCGAGATTTCTTAGCGCTCGTTCGGAACGGGCGTCACGGGCAACATACTGCAATTGCATGTCGAGGAATTAGGATGCGGCAGATACTTCAGTCATTGCGTACGGGTCAGACAGAGTTGGTGGATGTTCCGTGTCCGTCGATCGGATCCGGAGATGTCCTCATTCGGTCAAGCCTCAGCCTGGTTTCCGCCGGGACCGAGCGAATGCTGGTCCAGTTCGGCAAGGCGGGTCTGCTGGAGAAGGCACGAAAACAACCCGACAAGGTGCGCCAGGTTCTGGACAAGGTCAAGACTGACGGATTGCTGCCGACCTTGGCGGCCGTTCGGAGCAAGCTCGACCAGCCGATTCCACTGGGCTATTGCAACGTGGGGGTCGTGTTGGAAGCGGGTGCGGGTGTGGAACACTTGGAACCGGGTGACCGCGTCGTGAGCAATGGATCACATGCTGAAGTCGTCTGTGTTTCGAGGAATCTGTGCGCGAAGATTCCGGACAATGTGTGCGACGAATCGGCGGCATTCGTTGTGCTTGGCTCGATCGGATTGCAGGGGATCCGACTTGCGGCACCGACGCTTGGTGAGGCATTCGTGGTGTCGGGGCTCGGCCTGATCGGGCTGATGACCGTTCAACTGCTGAAAGCACACGGGTGCCGGGTTCTCGGTCTCGACTTCTCGCAGGAACGATTGCAACTGGCCCGGGATATGGGGGCAGAAACCTTTAACCTTGCAGGCGGGGGTGATCCGGTTGCCGCCGGCATGGCCTTCTCGCGAGGGCGCGGCGTAGACGGCGTGCTGATCACGGCTTCAACGGACAGCGACGAACCTGTTCGCCAAGCGGCACAGATGAGCCGCAAGCGCGGGCGGATCGTGATGGTAGGCGTCACCGGACTGAATCTGTCTCGCGCCGATTTTTATGAGAAGGAGCTGACGTTTCAAGTTTCATGCTCGTACGGCCCGGGGCGGTACGATTCCGACTATGAGCAACGGGGAATCGATTATCCGATTGGCTTTGTTCGCTGGACCGAACAGCGGAACTTTGAGGCTGTGTTGGACATGATGTCCGACGGGCGGGTTGACCCCACCCCGCTGATCTCGCACCGTTTTCAAATTGATGATGCCGTTGATGCGTACCAGTTGATTTCCGGAACGACCCCTTCGCTGGGTGTGTTGCTGAAGTATTCCCCACTGTCCGACGTGCCCGACACGCAACTACGGAAACAGCGAGTGCATCTGCATGTCCCGGCGAGAGCCCCGTCATTGCTCCAGCCGCGGCTGGCATGCATTGGTTCGGGAAACTATGCGTCCCAGGTACTCATTCCGGCCTTCAAGAAGACCTCGGCAATTCTTGGCAGCGTTGCCTCGCGCAACGGACTTTCGGCCATGCACGC